>CAYWAR010000014.1:0-16172 GCA_964455765.1 uncultured Elusimicrobia bacterium | reverse complement strand
GAGCACGTCCACCTTGAAGATGCCGAACCCCACGGTCTGGAGCACCCGGCGGAAGCCGGCGAGCACCCCCAAGGAGAAGGCCGCCGAGCAGGAGACACGCACCCAGATCGGGATGGAGAAAGCCTCCGGGATGTCGAGGCCCGCGGCCAGATATCCTCCCGCGACCAGCAGGGCCATGCCCTTCTGCGCGACGTTGGCGCCGTGCGCGAAGCACAGCCCGCCGAAGAGGAGTATCTGCAGGGCGCGGAAGAGGGGCATGGCGTGCATGGAAAGCTCCGAGCCGTAGCGCAGGAGGAGGCGGATGGCGATCCAGGCGGCGACGAGCCCGGCCAGGGGGGTCAGGAGCACGGCCAGGAGTATCCAGCCCGCCTGATCCCAGTGCACGGCCCCGAAGCCGGACACGGCCGTGAAGCCCCCGAGCCAGCCTCCCAGCAGGGCGTGAGTGTAGGAGCCCGGCAGGGCGAGCCGCCAGACCAGCAGGCTCCAGAGTATGGCGGCCCCGGCCGCGGCCGGACAGGCGGCGAAGCTCTCCGCCGCGACCACCCGGTCGGGGCGTATGAGGCCTACGCCCAGCGTCCGAGCCACTTCCGAACCGAGGAGGACGGCGCCCAGGAAGGAGGCGGCCGCGGCCAGGGCCACCGACTGTCTCGGGGAGAGCGTCCTGGAACTGACCACGGAAGCGGCCATCGTGCCGGAGTCGTTGGCTCCGTTCAAAAAAGAGAAGAGCAGCACCAACCCGGTCAATAATTCCATGGCAATAGGACCGGAACCGCGACAAATCCGCATGGAATTTGTCGCGGTTCCGGGATAAGGGGGTCCCTTGATAAAATCATTGAAACAGTTTACCCTATTACAGGAAAGTCATGGAATCGGCTTATCCGGGCAAGTACCCGACCCTGCGGGCACTCCTCCCCCTCCTATGCGCCGGCGCGCTCGCGCTCTGCGCCTGCGATGGGCCGGGTCCCGATGTCCCCCTGCCGGACCCCAAGCCGGTCCCTGGGAGCGTCTCCTGCTCCAAGGCGGGCGCCCATTGCTATATGAGCTCCGACTGCTGCGGGGGCGGCGCCTGCCGCGCCGGAGTCTGCGCCTCCCCGGGGACCCGGTGCATCGGAGGCGGGGGGCACTGTTCCACGAGCGCGGACTGCTGCGGCGCGAGCCAATGCGCCGGGGGGACCTGCTCCATGGCCCCGGGCGCCTGCGCCAAGGACGGACAGCATTGCTCCACGAGCGCCGACTGCTGCGGGATCAGCCTTTGCCGCCAGGGCGTGTGCCTGGGCGGGAGCGCGGGCTGCATCGGAGGGGGCGGGCACTGCTCCACGAGCGCGGATTGCTGCGGGATATTGACCTGCTCGAGCGGCTCCTGCCGCTAGCGCCCCCTGAATCGCGACAAACGCTTTCGCGTTTCTCGCGATTCAGGGGGCTGGTTTACGGAGAAGGCTCAGCAGACAGCAGGACTTCCCCTCCGGCCCCCCCCCATCCACCGTCGATTCCGAGACAAGGTTCATCCCCAGCCGCACGAGCCTCTCGCGGTAGCCTTCGCGCGCCGAACGCTCGGTGTCTCCGAGATAGCCGTGCGCGAGCAGGACGAGGCCGCCGGGCTCCACCCAGGCGTAGAGCCGCTTGAAAAGGCCCTCGAAGGCCTCGCGGACCAGCGGCTTGTCCAGATAGTAGAGGACGTCGCCCGCCACGACCGCGTCGAAACGGGCGCCCTCGGCGGGCTCCCAAGAGAGAAGGTCGGCCTCGAAGAAACGCACGCCCTCGCGTCCCGAGAGAGCGCCGCTGGCCCGTTCCAGGGCCGAGGGAGAGATGTCCACCCCGGTCACACGCCCGGACAGGGCGCAAAGCCTTTTGGTGAATGCGCCTTCGGCGCAGCCGAGCTCCAAGACATGGCGCAAGCCCTTCCCCCGGGCGGCGGCCAATGGGCCGCCGTCCCTGGAGCGCGAATGTTCTCCGCTCGCGAGGGGGGCGGCGGAGGCTTCCCGGAGCAGACCCTCCATGGCCTCGAGCCTGCGCCTCTCGTAAGGCTCCACCTCGAAGCCGAAGGCGTCGGCCCCGCGCGAGAAGACGCGTTCGAGCTTGCGGCGCGTCCAGAAGCGGTGCCAGAGGAGGCGCAGGCCGCTCATGCTTTCCGGGCGCCGTTCTTGAGGGACTCGAGCCAGAGCCCCAACACCGCGACGCGGTAGACGATGCCTGGATCGGCGCCCCGGCCGCCGCCGCGGAGCTCCGCGAGCATGCGCCGCAGGCGGGAGCCGTCGAAGACCCCCCAACGGTCGAAGGAGGCGTCGGAGAACAGCTCTTCGAGCGTGGAATTCCCCGGCGAGCGCACCCATTCCTCCCAGGGGACGATGAAGCCGTGCTTCTTGCGGAAAGCCACGGCCCTGGGCAGATACTTCGCGGCCACGGTTCGCAGAAGGTATTTCCCCTTGAGCCTGCGCACCTGGAAGGCGGCGGGCAGGCGGAGCGCGTACTCGACGAGACGACGGTCCAGGAAAGGGACCCGGGCCTCCAGGGAGGCGGCCATCGTCGCTTTATCGACCTTCATGAGGAGGGCGTCGCAGAGCACGGTGCGCAGGTCGAAGGCGAGCGCCGAGGCCAGGCTGTGGGGCGTCTCAAAATCCTTGAGCCAGTCCATGGGATCGAGGAGGAAAGCCCTCCGCCGGAAATCGGGCCGGCAGACCCCTTCCGCCTCGGGAAGGCCGCAGTGCGCGTTCTGGGAGCCCCACTGCGCGGCGCCCGCGTAGGGGATGCCCTCGTAGACCCGGCCCTTGCCCATTCTGCGGGCCGCGGCCGCGGCGAGCCCCCGGCCCCAGGAAGGAAGGCCTTGCACCCACTGCGAGAGATAGGCCGCCTTGTAGCGGTTGTACCCGGCGAATATCTCGTCGGCGCCCTCCCCGCTGAGCACGACTTTCACCGTGCGGCGCGCGAAGCGCGCGAGCAGGAAGGTGGGCAGGATGGCCGAGTCCGCGATGGGCTCGTCGAGGCAATCCACCAGTTCCCGCGTCCCGGCCAGGACGTCGGCGGGCAGGATGAGCTCGTGATGGTCCGTCCCCAGGCGCCGGGCCACCGCGCGGGAATGCGCGGATTCATCGAGTCCCGCGCGCGCCCCGGAGAACCCGATGCTGAAGGTCGAGACCTTCCCGGCCGCGCGCGTCATGAGCGCGGTCACCAGGGAGGAGTCCACCCCTCCGCTGAGGAACGCGCCCACGGGGACGTCGCTGAGCAGTTGGGACCGCACCGACCGGTCCAGGAGCCGCTCGACCTCGCGGGCCGCCTCGTCGAAAGAGGGGTCGCTCCGGCGCCCGGGCGCCTGCTCGGGCGCGCCGGAGGGCGGAGCCCAGAAGCGCCGGGAGACCGCGCCGCGGGCGTCCACCCGGAGGGCGTAGCCCGGGCGAAGCTTGAGCGCCCCCTGGAGCGCCGTGCGGGGGGCGTGGACGATGCCGTAGCAGAGATAGTCCAGCACCCCGGCCGGGTCCAGGACGGTCTCGGGCAGAAGCAAGGCCAGCGCCCGCAGCTCCGAGGCGAAGGACAGGACCTTCCCATCGAAATGGTAGTAGATGGGCTTGACGCCGATCCCGTCGCGGGCGAGCCAGAGCGCCTGCTCCCTCTCGTCGTAGAGGGCCAGGGCGAACATGCCTTCGAGCCGGGCGAAGGCCTCGGCGCCCTCGTGTTCGTAGAGGTGGAGCAGGGTCTCGGTGTCCGAGCGCGTCCGATAGCGCGCTCCGCGGGACTCGAGCTCCTCGCGCAGCTGAGGATGGTTGTAGATCTCCCCGTTGAAGACGATGTGGAGGTCTCCCCGCGCCGAGTGCATGGGCTGGGAGCCGTTCTCGAGGTCCAGGATCGAGAGCCTGCGAAATCCCAGCGCCGCGGGCCCACCCTCCCAGAAACCGCTCTCATCAGGGCCGCGGTGGGAGAGCCGTAACGCCGCCTCGCGCACGGCCGCGCCGTCCGCCGCGGACCCATCGAGCCGGAACTGCCCCGCCAAGCCGCACATTAGAGCCCGCCCCTCCGCGTGGCCCCCTCCGGGAGAGGAAAACGACCGCCCTTCGAGGACGGCGGCCCCTTGGCCGCCGGCCCCTCCAGCAGGCGGAGGAATCTCCGCGCGTCGTTCCACATCGCCCGGCCGCCGAAGTAGGCGAATACCGTCCCCTTCCCCCGCAGGGACTCGCGCAAACGGCCGAGCTCGGCGTCGGTGTAGGACCCCGGGGAGTCGTTCCTGTATAGGCGGAGATATAGCGCCCCGCCCCCCGCGGCGGGCGGGGCGCAGTGGGGAAGGGCGAGCGGGTCGAAGGCGTGCACGAGCCCCAGATCCGAGCATACCCTCGCGACCAGGGAGGGCGCCCACCCCCCCCGCGGCTCCCAGGCGAAGCGGAAACGCTCCCTGCGCGCGTTCTTGAAAAAACGGTAGAAGTCCCGCAGGCGGTCCGGTCCCGGCCGGAAGCTCGAGGGCGTCTGGAAGAGGATGAAGCGCGCGGCCAAGGCGCGCGCCGTGTCCAGCACGCCCTCCCAGGCCCGCGCGACCTCCTCGCTATCCCGGAAGAAGCCGCAATGCTCGAGACGATAGCTCTTGCGCGCTCCGGCCCCGAGCCGCCGGTAGGTGGGACTCGCGCTCGGATGGGTGATGAGCTGCCAGGCCTTCAGGGAGAACTCGAAGCCCTCGGGCGCCTCTTGGCGCCAGCGCCGGGCCGTCTCTATGCGCGGAAGGGAGTAGAACGGGGCGTCGAGCTCCACGGTCCGCAGGCTGGAGAAATACCTCCGGGAGGAAACAGGGAGGCCGCAGCAGCCCACATGGACGGACATGGGCTCAGCGCAGAGCCCGGCGGACGCGGGTCTCGGGGAGGAAGCGGGAATATCTCCAGAGGGCCCAGGCCAGGGCCAGGCAGGAGAGCCCGTAGACGAGCTCGAAGCCTCCGTAGCGGAGCCATTGCTCCCGGGTCACGAAGGCCCAGGGCTCGGGAGCGTAGAGGTTGGCCTCGGGCTCGCCGACGAAGAGGTCGAAGAGCCCCTTGGGGGCGACAACCGCCCCCCATAGGCCGAGAAGGGAGGCCGATATCCAGGCTAAGCCGCGGACCCTGATCTTTTCGGATTGAGCCTGCATTTGTTCCACCTACGCGGCGAGCGCGCCAAATCGCATGCGATTCGGCGCGATCGCCAAGACACCTGCCCGAAATCAGCGCTTGGAGTACTGGAAGCGCTTGCGGGCCTTGGGGCGGCCGGGCTTCTTGCGTTCGACCATGCGCGAATCACGCGTCAAGAAGCCTTCCTTGCGCATGACTTTCTTGATCTTGTCGTCGATCTTGGCGAGGGCCCGCGCGACGCCGTGGCGGATGGCCTCGGCTTGCCCGGTGACGCCGCCTCCGGTCACCTTGACGGCGACGTCGAAGCCTTTCTGCTCCGCCTTCTCCATGGGCAGGCGCACCTGGTGCATGTGCCGGTCATGGCCGCGGAAGAATTCCGCCATGGGCTTGGCGTTGATGAGGACGCTGCCGGTGCCGTTGGGAATGAGCCGGACTTGGGCGATGGAGGTCTTGCGCCGGCCCGTGGCCCACAGGATCGAGGAATTCTCAGGCATTGGACGCCTCCGGTTTCGCCGCCGCCCCCTTCGGGAGCGGAGCACGGCCGCCCTCCGAGGACGGCGGCCCCATTTTGGCCGCCGGCAGCTGGGCAACATGCGGATGCTGCGCGGTAGGATAGATCTTCAGCCGCGTCAACTGCACCCGGCGCAGCCGGTTGACCGGGAGCATGCGCTTGACCGCCAGATAGATGACTTTCCGCGGGTCCCTTTCCATCTGGAGCTTGTAGGAGGTGACCTTGGCGCCCTTGGCGTAGCCGGAATGGCTGAAATAGTTCTTGGTCTCGGATTTGGTCCCGGTGACGCGCACCTTGGCGGCGTTGGTGACAAGGACGAAATCCCCGCAGTCCACCGAGGGGGAGAAGTAGCGCTTGTGCTTGCCGCGCAGGAGGTCCGCGGCGCGGGTGGCGAGCCTGCCCAGCACGGCGCCCTCCGCGTCCAGCGTGACCCAGCCGCGGCGGGTCTGGGCGTATTCGACGGGAACATGGGTAGTGGTCATAACGGCTAAGTATACAACATCCGCTCGGAGCGGGGCAAACTAGGGGGTCTTGTTTGTCAACCCCAAGTAGAAATGTCCTGTCGTTTCATTGGACTATACCGGCCCCAGAATGTTTGCAAAGCCACGGAACACCCATCCGCGGCGCGACAAGTCTTCAGCAGGCGCCTCGCGAGTGGTATGAAAATAGTCGCGCGAGGCCTCCACCACCCAATACCGCCCTTCAGAGTCCACCTGGCTGACCAGAGCGATGTGCATAATCGCTCCCTGTCGCGAACGGCTCAGAAAGACAAGGTCGCCGGGACTCGGCGGACCTTTTAGGTCGAGCAGCTCATTGCTTTTGCAGTAAGAATAAAGGTTGCGGGCCCTTCTGTGAAAAAATGGGTTCCCGGGCTTGCCGTCTCGATGATGATAGTAGTATGGATGACGGGCATAATCGGATTCGAGCAGCCTGCGGATGGAAGCACCGGCGTTTCGGTAGGCTATCACCGGCACATCCACGCAAACAATGAGACCCAGTTGGCCTCCCAAATTTCCGAAATACCCTTGAAGCGGATCGTACCAAATTCCGACAAGTTTTCGCGCCTCCTCCACGATGCGCGTCCGATTGACGCTATTAGTCCAAACCTTCGGCTCTTTCTGCGGTCCACGATAAAGATGCGCTCGCACGAAGAAATTCAATGAGATCGCGACCGACGACAGGACTAGGAAGAAGACGGTGGCTTTGGCAAAGAGGCGGGGTATTTTCGGCATCGAACATCGAGGCTGGCGGAGAGTGCGGGCGCCATGGCCAATGAACTCCTACTTCTTCTTAATAGTCGGGATATCTCCCATTTCTCGTGCCTGCTGCACGGAACGGGCGAGTTCCCCACTTAAGGCACTATCGATATAGGCCACGAGATCCCATTTCTTCGATTGCGCCAGTTTCTTGGCTTTTACAAGGAACGCATTGACCGCAGGAACCTTGTAGCTCTCATAGAATGTCGGAGACCATTCCACTTCAGGGAATGCCGCCTCCTCGAAAACTTGTCTGGTTATCGTCCCCGTGCTTGCCAGAGGCAAGAGAGCGTTAAGATATCCCATATATGCGTTCAGTGAAAGTCTGCGCATGCCATATGCGGCGATTATTTTTTGATCCTCGGTCACATCTTTCTTCTTGAGCAGCTTGATCGTATTATCGACATGCAGTTCCGGATGTGTGTATATTGCGAGAAATTCGGGTGACTGAAACAGATCGGTTAAGGCGGTCAAATCCACGACTTTTTTCTGGGTGTTCACGATCATTTTCTGATACGCCAGGAACGAAGAGTCGTCTTGAGCCATGAGGAGCGAACAGCTCCATAAGTTTAGCAAAACAAAACGAATCAGCTGTTTATGGTTAATAAACATGGTCATTTCTTCTCTCCAGTGTATCGTCGAAAAGTTGGATTCTGTCCCGGACGAAAACCCCAATTATTGACGACAACCTTACCACGCGTAGCTGAGACTGTCTTGCCATTTTCCAAAACGATACCGACATGCCCAGTGCTGCCCAGCCAGGGCCCTATGAGGGAATCCAACCACGAGCCCAACCAGGGAATAATGCCTATTGCTGCGACATCGCCGGGCTTCGGCTCTTTAACGACGGTCCAACCTGGAATATCAACATTCGAGTCCGCCCAATCTCCAGCCACCGGAGCGTACTGTTTATTCCGGCCATGAATGTTGGGTACTTGGGCTCCGCCTTCTCTGGCTATCTCAGCAACAAATAAACTACATTTGTTTTTTCCGCCGCCGATATTGCTCCTTTTCTTCGTTTTGGACCAGACTCTTGAGTCTCTATATTTAAAAGCAGTCTGCGCAATCTTTTGCCGAATCGCCTGCAGCTTCTTGTCTTTGGTCTGTTGAGTGTCTTCGCAACCGCCTCCTGTCTTCGGTGCCTGCCCATCGGGACAGCCGCATCTGCCCCCCGCAACCGAAACCATCCCAGAAAAAAGCTTGTTATCGGCGGCTGAACAGCAGGACTTGCCGGGATCGTACGACTGCTTGCCGCAGGGGCACAGACCTTTGGCATCGCGCGGCGTTTTTCCATCGGGGCAGCCCTTGACGCATGATTTGCCATCCTTGCTCGGCACCTGACCACCGACGCAGGTCGGAGGCTTCGGCACGCATTTGGTCTTCTCGGCGTTCGGAGCCTGCCCATTAGGACAAGAGATGCAACCGCCTTTCCCATCCGGAACCTTATCACCCGTGCAGGCCACGGCCTTCGGCTTGCAGTTGGGGCCGGACTTCTTAATACAGGACTGCGACACATCCTCGTTGGCCATATGGCAGGCATCCTGAAGGCCATCCGGCAGTTTCAGGCATCTGGCATATTCCTTGCGCCAGGCGTTCTCGCATATCCGAAAAAGGCCCATGCGCTCCGTGGTGTTCGTGCAGATGTCCTGGCCGCAGCGCGTGCGGCACTCGGTATAGATGACATTTGCTTCCACCGTGCATGGGAATTGGCCCCTGCAGACCTTATTGAACGGAGGAAGGCATATCTCTTCGACGACTTTGTCTTCTTCCTTGCAGTTGAATTTCGGCTCAGCCGCGGCGGCCGCCAGTATCCCTCTCGGCGCGCTGTTGATGGCGGGAGTCAGGGGCGAAGCTCCCTTTCCCGGCATATGGCGCTTGAGGGCAAGCTCGGCCCTCCTTTTCGTGGCGGCGGGGTCAGGGGCATTGCCTCCTCTGCCGGACAAATCCCTTGAACTCGCTATTGCTGAGGCAGGGGTCGACTCCTTGGAAGAACCGCCCTTCCCTTCACCCGCCTCTTTGGCTTTCCTCCCGCCAGCCGCCGGCTTGTCTTCAGCCTGGAGCGTCAGGCCATTGAGGCCCTTCTGTTGGGCCAAGCCATAGGCCTTGAGGCCTCCTTCCAGCAGGTCCGCCGCCTTCTTCAGTCCGACTACGGCTTCCTTGTGAAAGCCTTCCAATGCGATGCTCGCCGGTTTCTCGTTCCTTCCCCAAAGAGTCTTGGCCGCCTTTCCCAGTCCCTCATCCGCGCTCTTCTTGACCTTCAGGATGTCGTCGTGGATTTTTCCCGTCAGGGCGAGGATCTTGACGGCTTGGACTTGGGCGGAAGCGACGGGGTCAACGGGCAAACCGCCCGTTGAGGCCGGGGAGGCGGATTTCGGTGGTTGCTTTCCAGCCTGACCCAACTGCCAGTGAACCGCTGAAAGCCGCCAGAAGAGGCCGCCGTAAATTCCATCATGCTTGGGCGGCTTGGCCATGAGCAGGCCGTTGAAAGGCTCCAGAATGGAGCCCGCCAGCGGGACGGTCTGCTTCGTGAGTTTGGCCCTCTGGTCCAGAGTCTTGACTATGCCTGCGGCCTGCTCGATCCTCTTGCGCAAGTCCGCGTTGGCTTTCCCAAGCTCGGTCCCGGCAAGAATCGCAGACTTGGAGTCGTTACCGGCGGTGGCCTTCCCCTGTTCAGACCAGGCAGGGAGGAAGAGAAGCGTGGCTACAAAGGAAAATGCGCAAGCGGCAACGGCCAATAGGGTAAGCCGCTTTCTTAATAGGCCCAAAGTCCCAAGCATTTCCACCCATTATGTCTACAATGTTCCCTGGGGACCAGGAGCCTGGTGCCCATGAGAAGATAGGTCTAAAGGCCTACGGCTAATAGTTTTTCAAGGGGGACAATCCCTCGAGATATCCAAAACGATATTGCACGCTGGGGGGAAGTTCGCGCTTCTCCGGGAAGTGCGAATCGTTTGCCTCCCCCTTCGGACTTTCGCAAGGTCCTAGGGGGTCTTGGTCGGAGCCTGGGCGCGGCTTTGGGCTACTAGGGAGAAGAGCGGGTCCGAGGGCGAGAGGAGATAGAGCGTCTTGGAGACCGCTCCGACGATCTGAAGGGAGCTGCGCCGGGCGAGCTCTTCCTCGGAGAGCTTCGCGGCCGAGAGGAGGAGGTCTTTCTCCTGGGCGCTGATCTCCATGTAGCCCGTGGCCTTGAGCACCTCGACTTTCCTGCGCGCGGACTCCTCATCGAGCGGAGCGGAGGACGCCGCGGGAGGGGCGGCGGCAGACATGGGGCCCGGCGGCGAGGGCGGGGCCGGTGGACTCGAGGGAGCGGACGGGGAGGGAGCGGGCTTGAGAGCGGTCCGGGGCGGGCGCACGTTCCCCCCAAAAGCGCCGTCCTCCAGCTTCCACAGGGCGGGGAGCTTGCGCTGCACCCGGTTATAGAGCTCGTCGCCTTCCTGCGTCAACTGGCCGGAATCGTCGAAGACCGTCTTGCCCGCCATGTCCCGCAGGGCGAAGACCTCGCGCGCCGCCACGCCGCGGGATTCGAAATAGGCGCGCGCGTCCTGGGATTTAAGGAACCGGCAGCGGCGGTAGCCCTCCACGGTCAAGTAGAGCCTTTCTTCCCCGCCGGACCTCGAGCGGGCGGCGAAACCCTTGAGGGTGGCGAGCTTCTCGCGCAGGAGGCCGAAGGCGCCCAAGGACTGCGCCTCGCGGACCCGGAGCAGGAGCGTGTACTCCTCGGCGTTCCATTCGGCCTGGCCCGCGTCGATGACGCGCCTAAGGCGCATCTCCTCTAGGAGGACGCCGTCCTTGGAATCGGGGGGCCGCGGGGCGGGAGTATCGGCCCACGATAGTCCGCCGGAGACGGCGAGGGCTAGTGCTGCGACCGGGAAGGCCGCGAGCATCACCCCCCCGCGGCTTGGAGTATGCGCGGGAGAGTGATGCCCCGCTGAGCCTGATACTTGCCTTTCCTATCCTTATAAGAGGTCTCGCACAACTCGTCGGACTCGAGGAACAGGAGCTGGGCGATGCCTTCTTCGGCATATATCTTGGCCGGAAGGGGAGTCGTGTTGCTGATCTCGATGGTGAGATGCCCCTCCCATTCGGCTTCCAGAGGGGTGATGTTGACGACGATGCCGCAGCGCGCGTAAGTGGATTTTCCGAGACAAATACCCAGCACGCTCCTCGGGATGCGGAAATATTCCAGGGACCGGGCCAGGACGAAGGAGTTGGGCGGCACCAGGCAGACCGGTCCCTTGAAATCGACGAAGGACTTGGGATCGAAATTCTTGGGGTCCACGACCGCGCCCAGGGCGTTGGTGAAGATCTTGAATTCGTCGGTGACCCGGATGTCGTAGCCGTAGGAGGAGAGCCCGTAGGACACCTTGCCCTCCGCCTGGAGATTTTCGACGAAGGGGTCGATCATCTTCCGCTCCAGGGACATCGTCCGTATCCAGCGGTCTGACTTGAGCATCATCCCTCCGATGCGAGCTTGGCGCACGCGTGGCCGCTCTGGACCGCGCTCTCTATCGTGGCCGGCAGTCCCGTCCGGGTCCAATCCCCCGCGAAGAAGAACCCGGGTTCCGGCGAACGGTGGGCGGGGCGGGCCGCGTCGGTCCCGGGCAGAAGCGCGGGAGTGGCGCGCGGCTCCTTGACGACGCTCCACGCCTCTATCTTAGCTTTTCCGAAAGCCGGCAGGCAGCCGGAGAGCTCGGCCTGGGCGAGGGAAAGGAGTTCGGAGGGAGTCTTGGCGGCATGGGCCCGGGCGGCGCTGATGACCAGGGAGAGATATTGTCCCGGCCCCGGGAGGCTCCAGAGGGCGGTCTTGTCGAATATCCAGTGCAGTTCCATCCCTAACAAGCCCGTGACCGGGAGCTCCACGACCGGCCGGTCCAGCCTCAGATGTATGCCGAGGATGGGGGAAGGCTCCAGCCCTTCCCAGGGGCCGCGCAAAGCCGGGGGCCGCTGGAGGCGCGAGAGCGCCCAAGGCGGCAAGGCGCTGACGGCCACCGGAGCCTCGAAGACCTCCCCCCTCTCGGTGCGGGCCTTCCAGAGGGGACCTTCCCGCTCCAGGGCCGTCACGGTGCGCGAGCATGCGACGGAACTCCCGCGCTCCTCCAGATAGCGCAGCGCCGGGCGGGCGCAGAGTTCGCTCAAACCCGCCGCGGGCAGGCCGAGCCGGGAGGATTCCTCGTCGCGGAAGAAGAGCTCGCGCAGGACCGCGACGAGGCCCAGCGCCGAAGCCCGTTCGGGATATTCGTTGAGGGCCCCCAGCGCGATGGGGTCGATGAGGAGCCGTTGGACCCCCCGCCCCAAGCCCAGGGAATCGAGCCACGCGCGCGCCGTGACCCGGTCGAACTCGGGGCTCACCGGCCCCGGCGGGAGCTTCCGGAAGAACGCGGCCAGCCGCGCCAGGGAGGCCTTCTCCGCCCACCCTATGCCGCGCAGGAGCGCGACGCCGGCGGCCAGATGCAGGGGGGCCGGCAGGAAGCCCGGGCAGTGGAGCAGATCCCGGCGGCCTTGGGCGTCGAGATAGCCGACACGGACCCCGGACGGGAAGTCGAGCAAGCGTTCGGCGCCGACTCGGCCCAGGAACGCCCGCGTCTGGCGGTAGCACCCCATGAAGAGGTGCTGGCCGTTGTCGGCCACGGCCCCCAGGCGGGGATCGTGGAAGGAGTAGGCCCGGCCGCCGAGATGCGGCCTGCGTTCGAGCAGGGTGACCCGCGCTCCCCGTTCAGCCAGGGCCGATGCCGCCGCGAGGCCGGCGAAGCCGCCGCCGAGGACGAGGGCGTCAGTAGATGCCATGGGAGGCGGCCCAGGCCTTGCAGGCCAGGGCGGCCTTGCGCCAGAGGGGGAGCCCGGTCCGCGTGAAGAACACCCGGAACTGCCCGGCCTTCATCGTGTCGAGGAGTTCCTCGTAGATCGCGGCCATCACCTCCGCCGGGGTCATGGCGGCCCGGTCCAGGGGATGCAGGAGGTTGCGCGCCTTCCGGTAGAAACCCTTGGCGCGGTCGTATTGCATGCCCATGAGGCGGAGGAACTCGGGGGTGTGCTGGCGCCTCAAGAAGGAGTCCATCCCGCAGCCCGCGGCCCGGAAATCCTCCTGGGGGAGATAGATGCGCCCGCGCTCCATGTCCGAGCCCACGTCGCGCAGGATGTTGGTCAGCTGGAAGGCGTTGCCCATGGACAGCGCGTACTCGCGGACCTCGGCGGCCGGGGTGTGGCGATAGCCGAATATCTCGACGCAGAGAAGTCCGACCGAACCGGCCACCCCGTAGAGGTATTTCTCCAGCTCCGAGAAGGTCTCGTAGCGGCTCTTCTCCAGGTCCATGCGCACGCCCGCCAGCAGGGAGAGGAAACCCTCCTTGGGCAGGCGGTACTCGCGCACATGGGGGAGAAGCCGCAGGGAGAGGGGGTGCGTGGGAGTCCCGCCATAGAGCCGCTCGATCTCCTCCCGCCAGAAATCGAGCTCTTTGGCGGCCTCGGGAGGGGGCAGGGAGCCGGAATCCACGATGTCGTCGACGCGCCGGCAGAAGCCGTAGACCTCGCGCAGGGCCTCGCGCTTCTCCCGGGCCAGGAATAGGAATCCCAGCTGGAAATTGGAGCCGCTTTCGGGCCGCCCGGTCATGCCGCTTCGCTCATTTGCGCGCCGCCGCGGCCTTGAACATGAGCCGCGCCCAATCCCATTTGGAGAGCGCGGGCCTTTGATGGAGGGTGTCGTAGCCCGCGAGGTGGATCTTGCGCAGGATGTCCACTCCCCCCAGCCAGGTCAGGCGTATCTCCCAGCTCAGGGGCCAACTGAGCCGGGCCGCGAGAGGGAGCCCCTCGTCAAAGAGCCCGCGCACGCGCTTCCACTGGAATTTCATCAGGCTGCGGAAACGCTCGTTGACCACGCCCATGCGCATGTCCGCCTCGCCGTAGCCGAATTCGCGGAAATCCTCCTCCGGGATGTAGATGCGGTCCTTCTTGAGGTCCACCGACAAGTCCTGGAGGAAGTTCGCCAATTGGAGGGCGGTGCAGATCCGGTCGGAGAGCTTGAAGAGCTCCGGGTCCCGGTAGCCGTGGATCATGAGCACCACCCGCCCGACCGGGTCGGCCGAGCGGCGGCAGTAGTCCCGGACCTCCTCGAAGGTGGCGTAGCGCTTCTTCTCGCAGTCCTGCAGGAACGCGCTGATGAGGTCGTCGAAGGGCTCCTTGGGGAGATCGAGCTCCTTGAGCGTGGTCTCCAGGGCCAGGAAGACCGGGTGGACGGCGGGGGTCTTGCCCACGGCCCAGAGCTGGGCGCGCCAGTCCTCCAGCCGCTCCTTGCGCACTCCCTCGAACTCGGGCTCGTCGGCGAAATCGTCGGCGATCCGCGCGAAGGCGTAGAGCGCGGCCACATGGCGCCTCAGGGGCTTGGAGATGAGGCGCGAGGCCACGGGAAAATTCTCGTAATGGGAGTCGGCGAGTTTCTGGCAGAATTCGAAAGCGCCGGCGGGGTCGCCTACGGGGGCTTCGGTCATGGTGTTCGCCCGCATGGTTCAACCATTTCCTCGCGATTGACCGCAATCGCTTCGGTCATGGTGTCGGGACCCATTCGAACTCGACTCGGCCGACCCGGATCGAGTCGCCTTCGCGCACTCCCGCCCGCCGCAGGGCCTTGTCCACCCCGACCTTCTTGAAGATGCCCTGCAGGCGCCGGACCGATTCCTCGAGCGCCATGTCCGTCATGGCCGCGGCCCGCTCCACGCCCTCTCCCTTGAGCTGGAAGAGCCCCGGTCCGGTCCGGTCCACCCGAAAACCCGCCTCCATGCGCACCGTGCGGGCCGCGCGGGGACCGTTTTCCACGGACGCCGGAACCTTCGGTTCCGGGCGGGGAAGACGGCTGAGCAGGGTGGATACCGCGTCCAAAAGGAGCCCGACGCCTTCTCCAGTCGCGGCGCTCAGGGCGAAGACCCGGCGCTTCCTCCACCGGGCGCGGATGCGGCGCACGGCTTCGGAGGCCTCCGGGAGGTCCGTCTTGTTGACGGCCAGGATGCTCGGCTTGGAGGCGAGAACCCGGCTGTAGCCCTTGAGCTCGGCCTCCACCGCGCGCACCCCTTCGACGGGGGTCTTCCCCGCGAAGCCCAGCGGGTCGACGAGGTGCACGAGGATGCGGGTCCTCTCCACGTGGCGCAGGAACTCGTCGCCGAGCCCCTTCCCCTCATGCGCCCCCTCGATGAGCCCCGGGATGTCGGCCGCGACGAAATCGCGCTCCTTGTGGCTGACCAGGCCGAGGTTCGGGGAGAGCGTGGTGAAGGGATACGCGGCGATCTTGGGACGGGCGTTGGAGACCCGCGCGAGCAGGGTGGACTTCCCGGCGTTGGGCAGGCCGACGAAGCCCACGTCGGCGATGAGCTTGAGCTCGAGGTCGAGCTCCGCCTCCTCCCCCGGCTCGCCCTTCTCCTTGATCCGGGGAGCGGTGTTGCGGGAGGTCTTGAAAGCCCTGTTCCCCCGCCCGCCCCGCCCGCCCCGGGCCGCGACGAAGCGGGCCCCGTGCGCGGAGAGGTCGGCGAGGACTTTCTCCCCCCGCAGGACGAGGGTGCCGACCGGGACGCGCGTGAGGACGTCGCGCCCATCCAGGCCGGCCTTGACCGAACCCCTGCCGCCGCGCCCGCTCTCGCCGCGCAGATGGGGATGGTAGAAGACGTCGGCCAGAGTGCTGAGATTGGCGTCCGCGGCCAGGATGACGTCCCCGCCGCGGCCGCCGTCTCCGCCGTCGGGTCCGCCCATGGGCCGGAACTTCTCGCGCAGGAAGGAGAGGCAGCCGTCGCCCCCGTCCCCCCCCTTGGCGCGGATCCGGACCTTATCGATGAATCCCATATGGCTTAAATCCCATCCATCTATCCCGGTGGGATAAACGGATGGGATTTAAAGGACTCAGGCAGGATAGACGCTGATGCGCTTCTTGTCTTTCTTGGCCCACTCGAAGGTGACGACGCCGTCGGCCTTGGCGAAGAGCGTGTCGTCTTTGCCGCGCCCGACGTTCACGCCCGGAAGGAACTTGGTCCCCCGCTGGCGCACCAGGACCATGCCGGAGAGGACTTTCTGCCCTCCATAGTTCTTCACGCCCAATCTCTGGCCGTGGCTGTCGCGCCCGTTCGTCGAGGAGCCCTGCGCTTTTGTGTGTGCCATCAGTTTATGGAAACGTCCTTGATGCGGATCTCGGTGAGATCCTGCCTATGCCCGGCGCGCCGGACGTAGTTCTTCTTGGGCCTTTTCTTGAAGACGATGATCTTCGGCCCGCGGACCTCGCCCAGGACCTCGGCCGTGACCTTGGCGGTCTGGGTCGGGGGGCCGCTCTTCCCGGGCTCCTGCCCGTAGGACGCGGGC
>CAYWAR010000013.1:0-16449 GCA_964455765.1 uncultured Elusimicrobia bacterium | reverse complement strand
CAAAGTATGACGCCCGGCGCTATGTGCGCATGGGCGCCGACGACGCAGTCGTGCTCCACGATGGCGCCGGTGTTGATGATGGTGTTCTCGCCTATGACGGCCCCGGGATGCACCACGGCCCGGGTGAGTATCTGCGCTCCGGCCCCCAGAGAGGCCGAGTCGGAGCAGAGAGCGCTGGGGGCGACCACCGGGGGGAACTCATAGCCTTGGGAACGGAAGCGCTCGAACACCTCCTTGCGCCGCTGGTTGTCCCGGGGAGCGCCGACCCCGTTGATCAGGCCGTACTCGGAGGAGGGAAAAGCTCCGATCAATTCCTCTCCTCCCTGGATGGGAACGCCGGAAAGGGCGCCGCCCTTGAGCTTGGGATCGGGGTCCAGGCAGGCGACGGGCTTGCTCCCGGAGGAGAACAAGGCGTCCAAGACCACCTTGGCATGGCCGCCGGCCCCCAAAAGGAGCAATTTTCGCCCGGTCCGCCCTGTCGCTTTCTTCGGCTTAGCCTTCATGGATACGCGCGGTCCTTCCGAACGGACATTTTAGATTTTCCTCGGGCGGGAATCAATTTGCCAATTGCTATAATCAAAAAGTCGAATGATCCTATTCTGCCGCCCCGAGAACGCCTTCCTCCAGACCCCGGGATCGGATTGGCTCTATCTCGGCAAGGACCCCTGGGCCTCCGCGAGTCTGGAGCGCAAGCTTCGGAAGCCTCCCCGCCCCATCGGAGGTCGGCTCCATGAGGAGCTCCGCCGCATCAGAGAGCCTTTCCTGGAACTTCTCGCCGAACTGGGGAAAGAACGGGACCCGGCCGCGTGGTGGGCCGGGGCTCTATCCGGCAGGGCCTGGGATTTCTCGGATTTTTTCCTGCTCTGCGGCTATCTATCTCTGTGCCTGCGCCTGGCCGAGGAGCCGGGTTCCCTGACCGTGGCAATCGAGGACCCCTGGCTCTTAGCCCAGCTCGGGACAGCTTTAAAGAATTCGCCTCGAGCCGAGGTCGAGACGGGCGGATGCCTGTGGACGGAGCGCCTGCGCTGCCTTTTCCTGGGTGTGGCCAGGCGCCTGAAATGGAGCCTACGCATGAAGCGCGGATTCTTCGTGCAACTGGCGCATTGGCTCACTCAGCCCGGCTCCGCGCCTCGGGATGGCATTCTCATCTACAGCCATCTGGTGCCCAGGAGCCTCAAACCCGGGGGCGGCTGGGAGGATCCTTTTTTAAACGGTCTCGACACCGAGCTCGCGGCCGAAGGCATAGCGAGCTCGCGTCTCACATATCTGGACATAACAGGCTTCGAGGCCGAGGTCGCCCGGCGCAAGGGCTATCTGCTGCCGGCGATACTCTGGTGGTCTTTCGGCGGCTACCTCCGGGCCTTGACCGCCCTGCCTCCGGCCCTGCCGAGTGACTCGAAGCTCTCCGGCCTGCCCGTCGGCCGCTTGCTGGAAAGGGAATGGTGGCAGGATTTCGCACGCGCAGGCCGCTGCGCGTACCTCTTCTTCTTCGACTGCGTGGAAAACCTCCTCTCCAAGAGCTCCTTCAAGGCCGTGGCCATGCCATGGGAAGCCCAGCCCCAGGAGAGGATGCTCGTCCTGGCCGCCCAGCGGGCCGGAGTGCGCTGCGTGGGCTACCAGCATACCACCGTCCCCGAGTTCCAATTGCCTTTCTACTCCACGGCCGAGGAATACAGGAACAGCCCGACTCCGGACATCCTGGTGACCTCCGGCGAGCATCCGGCCTCGGTCCTGCGCTCCGCCGGGTTCCCGGCGCAACGGCTCAGAATGGGAGGCACGCGCAGGTATGGCCACTTCTTAAAGGACGGGGCCTTCCCGAGGCCCTCGCTGGGACCTGATGTCCTCATCATGCTCCCCGTCGACGCCTGGCAGGCGCGCCATCTTATCGCGGCCGTGGCCCGAGCTTATCCGGACGGCCTCCCGGAAGGGCGCTTCCTCCTCAGGCCGCACCCCTCCGGTCCCGAGGATGTCCGGCGCACCCCTTTCCCCTCGGAACTCGCCGAGGGCCCGATGAACGAGGCGCTCTCCCGCTGCGGGGTGGTGGTGTTCTCCGGGAGCACGGCGGGCTTAGACGCCCTCTGCGCCGGGCACCCCGTGCTCCGCTACCGGCCGAGCCTGCTCCTCGACATGGAGCCCACGGACATGTTCCCAGAGGACTTCCTCCCCAACGCCTCCGACTCCGACCTAAGAGAGCGCCTGGAGGCCCTGCGCCGCTCCCCGCCGCCCCTGCCCGAGGAGGCCATCCGCCGCAAGCTCAAGGAAGTCTTCTCCCCTCTCGACAAGCCCGTCTGGAAAGAAGCGCTTCTTTCTTGACTGGGAA
This sequence comes from uncultured Elusimicrobia bacterium, assembly GCA_964455765.1. Lineage (GTDB taxonomy): Bacteria > Elusimicrobiota > Elusimicrobia > UBA1565 > UBA1565 > CAYHRV01. Next base: position 14,129 of record CAYWAR010000013.1, on the reverse strand, counting down.
GTCCTCTCGAATTCGCTGGCGGTGGAAGCGTGGACTTCGACCTCAAGGCCGCCCGCATCCATCCCTTGCCGCGCCTGCCGGACAATAAAGTGCGGGCCGGAAAGCCCTTCCTCTTTCCCGATGAGGGCCATCGCAAAGCCGGAGCCCGTCTTGTCGCCGAACTCCCGCCCGGCTCCGAGACTTCCCTGGAGACCTTGCGCGTCTTCGCCCTACGGCGAGACCCCGGAAGCTTGCTGGACGGTGCGGACACTTACGAGGAGATCGCGAACCGGCTCATGCGCTCCGGCATCGAATGGACGGAGGATGTAAGGATGTTCTCCGTTCATCGGCGCTGAGCTTGCCGCATGACTCATAAGCCTGCCGGAAATAGCGTTTTATCCGACGAAGAGGAGTCGATCGCTTACCGCGGCGGCTTGAGGAGGCGGCGGGAGCCGCGAACCACTTCTTCCATCGAGCGGATGGCCCGACGGGCCTCGGCCGGGGTGGCAGAGTTGCCGGGATAGCGGACCTCGACGGCGTATTGATTGAGGGCGCGCAGGCGCTCCTCAAGCCGAGTTGCTGGAAATCTGCGCGCCTTGAGCAGGCGGGACAGCGCACGCAAGTCATGGATGCGGGGTATCGGAGACCCGGCATCGGCCAGGAGAGCTTTTAAATATTTCTCGGCGCACTGCTGGGCATGAAAACAGGCTATCTCGGCCTGGTCCGGATCCTTCCTGGAATCCTGCAGGGCGCGGTGGGCCGCCTTGCGGTCCGCCTCGGCCTTGCGGACCCATTCCCGCGCGAACTCAGGACTCATAGAGGACCTTTCCGCGGGTGATGATCTCCTGGATGAATGAGTCGCCGATGCGCAGGCGCTCCTCCACCTCCTCCGAGCGGCGCACCAGGATGTCCAACGGCCAGAGATGCTCGCCGATGGCCTTGTCCACCACCCGATAGCGTTTCTCGCGGCTCCCGGGGCGGTCCACGACGACCAAGAGGTCTATGTCGCTGTCCTTTCCCGGCCGGCCATAGGCATGAGACCCGAAAAGAATGATCTTCTTGGGTTTGACTTTAGCTGCAATTCGGCGAACGGCCCCGTTGAGCCAGTTCAAGACGGGACGCCCGATCCGTGCCGATGCCATAGCGTCGGTATTATATCTTTCTTGCCTGGGAAGTCCTCTCGGATTCGCAAGCGAGCCGATCGAGCTTCCAACGCCAGCGGGCAATGCGGTAGAATCCCGCCATGCCCGCGATAACGCTCCTCGACTGCACCTTCCGAGACGGGGGCTACTACAACTCCTGGGACTTCGACCCCCAGCTCACGGCCGAGTATCTGCGCGCCGCGGCCGCGGCCAAGGTCGACGCCGTGGAGATCGGCTTCCGCATGTTCCCGCAGGAGCAGTTCCACGGCGCCTTCGCCTACTCGACCGACGATTTCCTGAAAACCCTGCCCCTGCCCAAGGGCATCCTCATCGGCGTGATGGTCAACGCGAGCGACATCCTCAAGCACCCTGCCGGCGCGGACAAAGCCCTTTCCCTGCTCTTCAGGCCGCGCTCGAAATCCCCCGTTGGACTGGTACGCATCGCGGCCCATTTCCGCGACATCGCTGACTGCGGGGCCATCGCCAAGGGGCTCAAGAGACTGGGCTATCAAGTCGGCTTTAACCTGATGCAATCCACGGGGAAGTCGAAAGAGACCCTCACGGCCGCGGCCCGGACCGTGGCGGGCTGGAAGAGCGTGGACGTGCTCTATTTCGCGGACTCGCTCGGGAACATGGATGGGGCCGGGATCGCGGCGACGCTCTCGGCCCTGCGCGAGGGCTGGGCGGGCCCCATCGGGGTGCACGCGCACAACTCCCTCGACCAGGGCGTGGCCAACACGCTGGCGGCCATCGAGCACGGCGCGGCTTGGGTGGACTCGACGATACTGGGCATGGGTCGGGGGCCGGGCAACGCGCCGACCGAGTACCTCCTCATCGAGCTCGAACGCCGGGGCATCCGCAAGAGCGACATGGACCCCGTCTTCTCGCTGGCGCTGGGGTCGTTCTCGAAACTCCAGAAGCAGTACGGCTGGGGCCCGAACCTGCTCTACTACCTGGCCGCGGTGCACGGCATCCACCCCACCTATGTGCAGACCATGCTGGGCAAGGGGCAATACGACCGGCACCACATCATCGCCGCCATAGAATCCCTGCGCAAGTCCGACGCGAGCAGCTTCAGCACCGACCATCTCGAGCAGGCCCTCTTCAGCACCGAGGGCTCCGGGGCGGGGACTTGGTCGGCGGCGGGTTTTGCCAAGGGGCGCAGCGTGCTCATCGTCGCGGCCGGCCCGAGTCTGAAGAACCACGCCGCGGCGCTCAAGTCCTTCATCCGCCGCGACAAGCCCCTGGTGCTCTGCCTCAACGCGAAAGGCGTGCTCGCCGCGGAGGAAGTGGACGCGTACGTGGCCTGCCACAAGGTCAGCCTGCTCATGGACGCGGAGCAATACGGACTCCTCAAGAGGCCCATCGTGGCTCCTAGGGAGCACATCCCCGCGGCGGTGCTCCCGAAATTGGGGAAGGCGAAGCTCCTCGACTACGGGATGCGGGTGCAGAAGGACGCCTTCCTCCCCGGGGCGAAGGGCTGTTCGATCCCCGTGCCGCTGGCCGCGGCCTACGCCCTGGCCTTGGCCGAGGCCGCCGGAGCCCGCGAGATACTTTTGGCCGGCTTCGACGGCTACGGCGCCGCGGACGCGCGCCAGCACGAGATGAACCTCCTGCTCAAGCTCTATCTCTCCCGGAAAGCGGCCCTGCCCCTGCGTTCGATGACGCCCACGACCTACGAGGTCCCCCAGGGCTCCATCTACGCCCCCAGCGTATAAATGGCGGGCCGCATCCGGCATGTCTGCTTCGACAAGGATGGGACACTCACCGATGTGCACTCCTACTGGGCCCACACCTGCTCGATCAGAGCCCGGACGCTCTGCCGGCGCTTCGGCATTCCCGCTTCCACCGAGGGCGGCCTGCTCGACTGCATGGGCATCGCCGGGGACAAGATCAAGCCCGGAGGCCCGGTGGGCTACAAGCCTCGGGCCGTGATCGTCGCGGCAACGGCCGCGCTCTTGGGCAAGAGCCCCGAGGAGATCACAGCCGTCTTCGCCGAGGTGGACGCTCTCCAACAGAGGACCGACGACTACCGGGTGGACGCCCTCGCCGGAGCGCGCGAGGCCCTGGCCTTGCTCAAGGCCAAGGGCCTCAAGCTCTCGGTCTACACTTCCGACCGCGCGGAAAACGCGCGCAAGGCCCTGGCCGCGGCCGGGATGTCGGAATATCTAGACGTGGTCGTGGGGGGAGACGGCGTCAAGGAGCCGAAACCGCATCCGGAAGGCTTCGAGCTGGCCTGCCGCTCAGTCGGCGTCGCCGCCTCCGAGTCGGCGTACGTGGGCGACACTTTAGACGACCTCAAGATGGCGGCGGCGGCAGGGGCCCTGCCCGTGGGGGTGGGCACCGGGCTATGCACTCTCTCTCAGTTGCGGGAGGCGGGTTCCGCATCTATCGAGGACCTCCGCGGCCTGGAGGCCGCGCTCGCATGAGCCTCAACGCGCGGATGAGCCTGGTCAGCGAGAGCGCCGACTGCCGCGTCATCCGCGTCTACCCGGACGGGGTCAAGACGCGCTTCTCGCCGGGACAATACGGCAGTCTCGGCCTGCCCTCGGAGGCGGACCCCGCGAAGCTCATCAAGCGCGCCTATTCCGTGTCGAGCCCCCTGCTCGATGAGAGCGGGGCGCTGGTCGACGCCAACGAGCTCCCCTACTACGAGTTCTTCTTCAACCGCGTGGCCGCCCCGGAGGGGGGGAAGGAGCGCCTGACGCCGAAACTCTTCGCGCTCAAAGACGGCGCCCGCATCTTTTGCGGCACCCGCTTCTCGGGCCATTATACCGTGGAGAAGGCCCCGCGCGGCAGGAATCTGCTCCTCGTGGCCACGACCACCGGCGAGGCTCCCCACAACGCGATACTGGCGGCCTTCCTCGCCCAGGGACGCGGCGAGAAGGTCTGCTCCGTCCTCGCCGCTCCCCCGGGCTGGGAGAGTCCCTACGACGCCGCGCACCGGCGCATTCAAGAGGACTTCGCCCTTTATAAAAGATTAGACATCCGAGGCCCGGACTATTCGGCCCTGGAAGCGCTCATCTCACACTGCATTCAGGAAGAGTCGCATTCGCTCCAGGCCTTGGGCTTCGCCCTGCGGCCGTCCGGCTGCCAGGTCTTCCTCTGCGGCGACCCGGCCATGATCGGGGCTCCGGAGAAGCTCGGCGCCTGGAACTACGAGTCCCGCCGGGGCGGGCTCTTCAACATGCTCACCGGGGCGGGTTTCGAGGCCGGCACGCGTTTCAAGGAGGGCAATCTAGAGCATGAAAGCTATTGGTGAGAAGGACCGCGCCCGGCGCATGGACCTGCAGAAGAAGATCCTCCGCGAGGGCCGCTATTTCAAGCTCATCTGCGGAGCGGGCAACGAGGACGCAGGCGAGGTGTACAAGCTTACGCTCGTCTACGCCCTCGCGGGCGCGGCCGGGGTGGACCTCTCGGCCCGCGCCGAGGTCGTGCGCTCCGCGGCCAAGGCCGTGGCGGAAGCCGAACGCTTGGCGCCGCGCTTTAAGGTCAAGGAGTTCATCGCGCCCTTCCTCACCATCTCCTTCGGTATGCCCGGGGACCCGCACGTGCGCAAGGCCAAGATACTCCAGGACGCCTGCACCCGGTGCAACGCCTGCATCCCGGTCTGCCCGACCGACGCCATCCCCAAGGGGCTGGTCATCCTCGAGGCGCGCTGCATCGGCTGCGGAGCCTGCGGCGCGGCCTGCCAGGACGACGCCATCGGCTACGACCACAAGGACATCGAGGTCGAAAGGACCCTGCGCGACTGCGTGGAGGCCGGGGCGGAGAACATCGAGCTCCACGCCGCCGTCCCGGACCACGAGGAGTCGCTTAGGGAATGGCGCCTGGCCGCAAAAGTCCTGCCGGTGGGATTCCTATCGGTGTGCCTGGACCGGGGCTATCTCTCCAACCACGAGTTGCGCCGCCGCATCGAGCTCATGCTGGCCGAGGCCAAGGGCCGCATGATCGTCCAGGCCGACGGCATCCCGATGAGCGGGGGCAAGGACGACTACAACACCACGCTCCAGGCCATCGCCACCGCGGACATCGTGGCCAAGATGAAGCTCCCGGTGCACATCCTTCTCTCCGGGGGGACCAACTCCAAGACCGTGGAGCTTTCCAAGGCCTGCGCCGTGCCCTACGCCGGCGCCTCGCTGGGGACCTACGCGCGGCACTTGGTATACTCCTTCATCAACGACCCGGCCTTCCCCGAGAAGGGCACGCTGGAGAAAGCCGTAGAAAAGGCCAAGACGCTCACGGCCACGGTGGCGCCATGATCACGCAGAACCCGCTCAAAGAGAAGCTCGGCAAGGGCCGCCCGGTCCTGGGCACCTGGCACACGCTGGGCTCCCCCCTGGCTTGCGAGGTGCTCGCCGAAGCCGGCCTGGATTTCGTGATCGTGGACTTCGAGCACGGTCCTTTCGAGCTGGGCCGGGCGCAGGAATTCATCCCGCGCTGCGAACTCCACGGCTGCTCGCCGCTCGTGCGCGTGCCCGCCAATGAGCCCTGGATGGTCCTGCAGGCCCTCGACCAGGGAGCCCATGGCGTGGTGGTGCCCCAACTAGCCTCGGCGCAGGAGGCGCGCACGCTCGTGCGCTCGGCCAAATACCACCCGCAAGGGATGCGGGGGTTCACGCCCTACACACGCCCCGGCGGCTTCGGGGCCGTCCCCGGCAAGGACTACGCGGCCAAGGCCAACGCCCTGACGCTCACGACCGCGATCATCGAGTCCAAGGAAGGGCTCTCGAATCTCGATGAGATACTGGAGGTCGAGGGCCTCGACATCGTGTACTTCGGAGCCTACGACCTCTCCCAGGCGCTCGGCGTGCCCGGAGAAGTGCGCCATAAGAAGGTGGTCGAAGCCGTCACCAAGGCCGCGGCCAAGACGGCCAAGGCCGGGAAAGTCCCGGGCGGCTTCGTCGCCAAATCCAAGGACGACGTGAAATGGCAGCTCGACCTCGGCCTGCGCTTCATCACCTACGACGTGGACAGCTCCGTGCTCCTGCAAGGCTACCGCGGCGTGAGCGAGTGGTTCCAGGCCCGATGAGCCCGAAGCCCAAGGTCGTGGGCATGATCCCCTCGCGGCTCCAGTCGAGCCGCCTGCCGCGCAAAGCCCTGGTCGACATCTGCGGCATGCCCATGGTCGAGCATGTCTACCGCCGTTGTCTCCTGGCCAAGAGCCTGGACGCGGTCTACATCTGCACCGACAGTCCCGAGATCGCCGCCGCGGCCGCGAAGGCGGGGGCGAAGGCGCTCATGACCGGGACGCACCACGAGACGGGCACCGACCGCATCGCCGAGGCCGCGCGCGCCTTGGAGTGCGACATCGTGGTCAACATCCAGGGCGACGAGGCCCTGCTCAGGCCGGAGCATGTCGACGCCGCGGTCGCGGGGCTCCTGGGCGATCCCTCCTGCGAGGTGGCCCTGCTGGTCAATCCCTTCAAGAAGTACGGCTCGCCCTCCGACATCAAGGCCGTGCTCGATGAGCAGGACCGGGTGCTGTATCTTTCGCGAAACGACATCCCCTCCGGCGCCCGCACTCCGGAGCCCGGCATGCTCAAGGCCTATCACATCGTCCCTTTCCGAAAACCCTTCTTGTTGGAGTACGCGGGCTGGCCCAAAGGCCGCTTGGAGCGCATCGAGTTCAACGAGTACCTGCGCATCCTGGAGAAGGGCCGCAAGATCAAGGCGGTGCGCGTCGAGAGCGGCGCGGTGAGCGTGGACACCCCCGAGGACCTGGAATTCGTGCGCAAGAAGATGGCGCAGGACGACCTGTTCCCGCAGTACTCGCCTCCCCGCGGGGGAGGCGAGTAGTGGCGCTGTTCGTTTCCCCTCGCCGCGTGACCCTCGGGCCCCTGGAGGCCATCGAGTTCCCGGCCTCCTCCGAGGCCCCGGCCGTCGTCTGCCTCCACGGCTACGGCGCCGATTGCTCGGACCTCGCCTTCCTGGGCGGCGAACTGCGCCTGGGCGGTCCGGTTCGCTGGCTCTTCCCCAACGCTCCTTTGCAGCTCTCCCCCTACGGGGGACGGGCCTGGTTCCCCATCGATGAGGAGGCCCTCTTGAGGGTGCAGGTGTCGGATTCTCCCATCGAGCTGTCCAAGGCGGCGCCCGCGGGCCTGGACTCCTCGCGCGCGGCCCTGCTCGAGTTCCTCTCCGAGGCGAAGGTCTGCTGGGAGAACCTCATCCTGGGCGGCTTCAGCCAGGGAGCCATGCTCTCCTTGGACGCGGCCCTCGCCGCGCCCAAGCCACCCAAAGGGCTCTTCCTTCTCTCCGGCACCTTGGTCGACGAGCCCGCCCTGCGCGCGAAGGCGGCGAGCCTGGGGGGACAGCGCTTCTTCCAGAGCCACGGCCGCCAGGACCCCTTGCTTTCCTATGCCTGCGCGGAGCGCCTCCACGCCGTGCTGACTGGATCGGGGTGGAAGGGAGAGCTCTTCTCTTTCGACGGCGGCCATTCACTCCCTCCGGACGCGCTTCAGGCGCTGCGACAGTATCTAACGGATAGCATCGAAGACACCAGCTTATAGGAAAATCCTCCCCAGTGAAAACACCACGGCCCTCGACTTCGTCTCGGGCTCTTGGGCTTTACTGTTTCGCGGGGCTGGTGTTCGATTGGCTTGTCTACGCGGCCTGGGTGGTCATCCCCATCACGGCTACGGGACTCGGGGCTTCCTCCACCCAACTCGGCCTGCTCCAGACCGCCTCCACCCTGGTCTACGCGCTCAACTGCCTCTGGGTAGGCCGCATGGCCGACCGGACCTCCAAGAGCCTGCTCGCTCGCTGCGGCTGCGTGCTCGCCGCCCTTGCCTGCCTGGCCCTCTCCCGGGCGGACTCCCTCGGACATCTGTTCCTCATCGTCCCGGTGCTCGGCTTGGCCAACAGCTTATTCTGGCCGAGCGTGGAGAGCGCCCTGGGCTCCGAGAGCGGGCCCAAGGGATTGGAGAAAGCCGTCGGCCTATTCAACGTGCTCTGGTCCGCGGGCAAGAGCCTGGGCTTCTTCCTCGCCGGGTGGATGATGCAGGCTCTCGGAGCCGCCCACGCCATGTACGCCGCGGCGGCCTCGGCCGCGGCCGTCGCGCTCTTCTACCCGAACGCGGGACCCTCGCGGTCTCAAGAGGGAAGGGAACCGGCGCGCGCCGAGTTGGCCGCCTACCGGACCATGGGCTACATCGCGAACTTCTTCCTGCACGGCGTCGGCGCGGTGCTGACCACTCATTACTTCAAATATCTGAGCGCCGCCGACCGCGGCGGGATGAACCCCAAAGCCTTCTTCGGGCTCTTCCTCGGCGTGGTCTTCGGAGCGCAGACGCTCCTCTTCTGGGCGCTCCTGCCCAACGCACGCTGGACCTACCGGCGGGACCTGCTCTACGGCTCCCAGCTCTTGGCGGGGGCGGCCTGTTTCGCCTTGACGCTCACCCGGGACCCGGGGCTCACGCTCCTGCTCGCCCTGCCCTTGGGCGCGGGCTTCGGCTTCGCCTACGCCTCCAGCATCTATTACAGCCTGCACGGACCGGCGGACCATGGGAAATTCTCCGGCATCCATGAGGCGGTGGTGGGGCTGGGGAACTTCGTCCTCGCCCTGGGCGGAGGCCTGCTGGCCGACGCTCTGGGCGACCTCCGCTTCCCCTATTGGCTCGGCGCGGGAGCGATAGCGGCGGCCGTCCTCCTTGAAGAGGCGGCCTTCCGCCGACGCGCGCGGGGCAAGAGGCTTGACGATGGATTCGGAGCCGTGGCATACTGATCCCTTATGAGCGGACCTTCCCGGCGGGAGTGGGTGCTCGGCGCCGCGGCCGCCGCGTTGCTGGCCGCGGCCGCGGCTTATTTCGCTTTCCGTCCGGATGGTTTTTTCCCGATGATCGAGGCCGATGTGGCTCCTGAAAAGGGGACTTCGCCCACGCCGATGGGGGACCGTGCCGCGTCGGAAACGGAGCCCGCGGGCTCCGAAGTGGGGCCAGCCGAGGAGATGAAGACCCCCGACTCATCGGGCAAGGCATCGGCTCCAGCCGACGCGTTCCCGGCCGCAGCGGCGGGAGATGAACTTCCCGCCGCCGCGCTCGCTGCCGCGAGCGGGGGCTCGCCCGGCCTCCCGGCCTCCGGAACCGGCATGGGAGCCGCGAGCGGCGGCGCGGAGCGCTCCGAAGGCCGCCGGACGAACGCGGCAGCCGAAAAAGATCGCGAGCCCAGCTCCAGGAGCCAACGCAAGCTGAGCCCTATCCGGCACGGGTCGCCTTCCCAAGCGGCTCGCGACGCGCGGGGCGATGACGAGGCGCCGCCTATCGCCCATATCGGCAGGATGCTGGCGGCCGCGGGGGTGCTCCAGGGCCCCGGCGGGATCTCGCCCTTCCTTCAAAGCGCCCTTCGCGGAGGGAAAGGAGGCCTCCTCTTCGATCCCAACCGGGTCGCCGCGGCCGGAGGCCGCTCGGGCCAGGGGCCGATGTCCATGGAGAAGAACAGCGTGGTCACTCCCGAAAACTTCGACCTCTCGGCCAAGGGGCTGGGCGCCTCCAAGGGCAAGGAGCCTCCCGGGCCGAAGATCCCGGCAGGCAAGGCCCCGGCCCTGCCCTCCGCCCATCTGCCCTACATCCTGAAAGCGGCCCAACAGACCGGCGTGGACCCGGCGCTCATCGCGGCCACCGCGGCCCGGGAATCGAATTTCCGCTACGGCGCCTACCGGGCCGAGCCCCATCTGAAATCCGTGCTCTGGAGGGAGGCGCCGGGGAAGCCCGCGCAGAAATACTTCGACGGCTCGGTGGGCCCCATGCAGGTCCTGCGCTCCAACTTCCTCTCCCGGGGCATAGACAACGACGCGGAGGCCAACAACCTGGCCAACAACTACCGCATCGGCGCCCAGATCATCCGCGGCGACCAGAACGCCTTCCCCAACAACGCCTGGAAATCCGTGGCGGCCTACAACGTGGGGGTTTACGGGGCCAAGATCGGGCGCGTCCCGGCCAACAACTACACCGACACCATCCTGACCTGGCGCAAGGAATACGACAAGGCGATCGCGCCCTACCGATGAGGGTGCTCAGCTACAACCTCTGCGCGCTCCCCGGCCTGAGCGGGGACATCCCCGAGCGCCTGCGGCGGGTCTGCCGGGCCTTGCCGCCTTTGAAGCCGGATGTCCTCCTCTTCCAGGAGGTCTTCCTGAGCAGGCACTTGGAGCTGCTCGGCTCGCTCCTGGGCGATTGGCCGCACCGCTTCTCCGGACGCCGCTCGGCCCTGGGTTTCTCCGGAGGCCTGGCCGTCTTCTCGCGCTTCCCCATCCTCTCGGCGGCTTTCGCCCCCTTCCGCGAGCAGGGCTCCTGGCTGAGGTTCTCGGCGCTGGCCAGGCTGAGCAAGAAAGGCGCCATGACGCTGCGCATCGAGGGGCCCCGGCGGAGGATGCTCCACCTGCTCCTGACCCATCTGGTGGCCGACTACAGGCGGCCCGGAAGGCATGCCGTCTCCCGGCGCGGCGACCCCTACTCCCGCTTCCAAGCCGGCCAGATGAGCGAGCTGGCCGGCCGCATCCTCGGCCTCGACGCCCGCGCGCCCCTGCTCGTCTGCGGGGACTTGAACATGCTTCCCGACTCCCCTCTCCTCTCGGACCTTCTGGCCCGGACCGGCCTGCGGGATTCCATGGCGGGCCGGCGCTCCGCCAGCATGATCGGGCGCCCGTTCTACCGCGTTCCCTTCGACCCCACCCCGTGCAGGAGGCTCGACTATGTGCTCTTCAAGCCCGGGGAAGGGGGCTGGCCCTCCAAGGCCAAGGCGCGCTACGCCCTGCGCGAGCCGGCGCGGCTCCTGAGCAGGCGGGTGACGACGCTCAGCGACCACTACGGACTCCTCGTCGAATTGTCGTAGAGAAATAAGTTAGAGTTTCGCGTGGAAAAACGGGAGGGCGCCCTCCATTTCGTCGGGGTCTGCGGCAGCGGCATGAGCGCCCTGGCCCAGTTCCACGCCATGGGCGGGGGGGAGGCCTCGGGCTCCGACCGCTATCTCGACCGGGGGGAGAGCGCCCAGGCCCGGGCCGCGCTGGCCGCCCTGGGCGTGCGCCTTTTCCCGCAGGATGGGACCGGCGTCTCCCCGGAGACTTCCGAGGTCGCGGTTTCCTCGGCCATCGAGGAGTCCAACCCGGACCTGGCCAAGGCGAAGGCCCTGGGCTTGCCCATACTCCACCGCTCCGACCTGCTCGCCCGGCATGTCCATGCCATGAGGACCGTCGCCGTCTCGGGCACCAGCGGGAAGTCGACGGTCACGGCCATGATCTTCGAGATACTCGAGCGCTCCGGCCGCTCGCCTTCGGTGATCACCGGGGGGGACCTGCTCGCCCTCAAGGACCGCGGCCTGCTCGGCAACGCCCTGCGCGGGAAGTCCGACCTGCTCGTAGTTGAGGCCGATGAGAGCGACGGGAGCCTCGTGCGCTACCGCCCCTGGCTGGGCGTGCTCCTCAACCTCGGCAAGGACCACAAGGAGGTCAGCGAACTGGCCGCCATCTTCCGGACCTTCCGCTCCCAGTGCCCCCGCTTCGTGGTCAACGGCGACGCCGCGAACCTGGCCGAGTACCGACAGCCGCTGGAGGGCCGCTCCCCGGTGACTTTCGGCTTCTCCCCGGACTGCTCGCTGCGCGGGGAGGGGCTGTCGCTCTCGCCCGGCTCCGTCCTCTTCAGCGTCCGGGGGGTCGGCTTCGCCCTGCCGCTCGACGGCAAGCACAACGCGGAGAACGCTCTCGCCGCGGCCGCGGCCTGCCTGGAGGCGGGCGTCTCCCTGGAGGAGTCGGCCCGCGCGCTCTCTTCCTACCGGGGGGTGTCCCGCCGTTTCGAGCTCGCAGGCGAGAGCCGCGGCGTGATCGTCATCGACGACTACGCCCACAACCCCGACAAGGTCCGCGCCGCCCTGGCCGCCGCCCAGCTCAGGTCCGGCCGCGTGCTCGCCGTCTATCAGCCCCACGGCTACGGTCCCACGCGCTTCCTGAAGAACGACCTCATAGCGGCTTTCTCCGAGTCCCTGCGCCCGGAGGACAGGCTCTGGCTGGCGGAGATTTACTATGCCGGCGGCACGGCGGTCAAGGACATCTCCTCCCGGGACATCGCGGGGCCCATCGCCGCCGGCGGGAAGAAGGCCGCCTTCCTGCCTGGCCGGGATGCCATCGCCCTGGAAATCGCGAAAGAAGCCCACCCCGGCGACCTCGTCCTCGTCATGGGCGCCCGGGACCCGAGCCTGGGCGCCTTCGCCAAAAGCATCCTCGAAGCCCTCGCCGCGACTCCCCGATCCTAAGGTCACAATTCGTGACCTTAGGAATGGAACTTTTTAGCCCCTCATCCGTACATGATGATAGAGGCCCCCATGGACCAACCCAGAACCGACGATGCGATCCACATCGGACCCGGCGAGCCGGGAAGGCTGATCGTCCGCTTTCCCTATTCCCGCGAAGGCGTCGATAGGATCAAGACGGTCCCGAGCCGCCGCTGGCATCCCGTCGAGAAATATTGGTCGATACCCGACACCGAGACCGCGCGAGCCGAATTGGAATCCCTCTTCGCCGACGGGGCCTTCGATCGCTGCCCGGCGCCGGGGACGGCGCAGGAACACCCCCCCGCCCGCGCGGATGCCGAGACGGGTCCGTTCTCCGAACGCGTCCGCGGCGCCGTCCTGGCCCGCCACTACAGCCCAAGGACCGCCGAGACTTACGCGGCTTGGACCCACCGCTTCATCGCTTTCCATGACGGCCGATCCGCCGCCGACATGGGGGAAGCGGAGATCGGCCGATTCCTATCGAGCTTGGCCTGCGGCGAGCGCATCAGCGCCTCGACGCAAAACCAGGCGCTCAACGCCCTGTTGTTCCTGTATCGACAAGTCCTGGGCAGGGAAGTCGGCTCCCTAGACGGCGTGGTCCGGGCCAAGAGGCCGAGCAGACTGCCGGTGGTGCTGGCTCAGGATGAAGTCAGGAACATCCTTGGGGTCATGAGCGGCGCTCCGCGCATCATGGCGACGCTCCTTTATGGCGCGGGCCTCCGGCTGATGGAATGCTGCACCCTCCGCGTCAAAGACCTGGATTTCTCGAAAAACCAGCTCTTGATCCGCGCAGGGAAAGGGGACAAGGACCGCTACAGCATGCTCCCCGCGGCGGCGAAGGAACCCCTTCTCCGACATTTGGATCGGGTGAAAGGCCAGCATCAGGAGGACCTCGGCAAGGGGCTGGGGCGAGTCGCATTGCCCGATGCGCTGGACCGGAAATACCCGAACGCGGGCAGAGAATGGGGCTGGCAGTGGGTGTTCCCCGCCGCCACCCACTACGCCGACCGAGTCACCGGCGAGCGGCGCAGGCACCATCTCCATGAATCCGTATTGCAGAAGGCCTTCAAGGAAGCGCGGATCAAAGCCGGCATCGCCAAACCTGCCGGCTGCCATACGCTCCGCCATTCCTTCGCCACGCATTTACTGGAGGACGGCTATGATATCCGAACGATCCAGGAACTGCTCGGCCACAAGGATGTGAGCACGACGATGATCTATACGCATGTGCTCAATAAGGGCGGCAGGGGCGTCCAGAGCCCCGCGGATAAACTCAGGATCTGATGGGAAACCAAACCCCGCCGGGATAGGCCGACCCAGCGGTCGGCCTTTGTCCCCTCCAATATTCGCCCCCATTCAAGTGATATGTCATGATTTTCATGCTCGTTTTCGTGATATGATTCCCCTCAGCGGCCGAGCTATGCCGTTCGGCCCACTCTATAGTTATGGTTACCGGAGGGCAACGATCGGTGGGTGAACGGTCAACGGACGACGGCTGGACGGCCGACGGCGAAACGGACCCGGTTTTTTAAAAACGGTGCCACGAACACGGAAGCAACGGTTGACGGCGAAACGGGACACGACGGACCGGAAACGGATTTTTAAAAACGATGCCACGAACGCGGAACCATAACATCCGATTGAGCCGTCCACGTTCGCGGTCTTCACGCGGGCCGGACGGCGGCTCATCGTAACGTTATGCGCACAATCCTGAATCCGTGCGGTAAAACCACTCTTGACATAACAGCG
>CAYWAR010000012.1:4222-16585 GCA_964455765.1 uncultured Elusimicrobia bacterium | reverse complement strand
GAATCGTCTGTAACGGAAAAAAATCAACAGATTAAACTGATCCAACCCCAAATTGTGACCTCCAATCTCTAAGCTCCGCCCCGGTCAGCTGGAACATAAAATCGGCGGGAAATCGCTTTTGGTTCCGCTTGACCGCCTGGTTGAGCACCTTGGTGGGGACCTCTGCGCAAGCAAGAAGGCCCCGGCATCCGCCGGGGCCTTCTTGCTTGCCGTCTTGTGCCGGATTACCGGTTGAGATAGTCGACGCGCTTGCTCGCCTTCTTGGCCAGCGGGTTCGCGGCGAATTTGCTGACCAGGGCTTGGTAGGCCTTGAGCGCCGCGGCGTTGTTGCTGAGCTGGCGCTCGTACATCTGTCCCGCGTCCCAGAGGGCCTGCGGCGCGTCCTTGTGCTCGGAGAACTCGGTCCCGATGCGCTCCAGGAACTCGGCCTGCATGGACTGGTCCTTGAGGTAGGAGCGCGCCAGCTCCGCGGCCTGCTTGAGCGCCTCCACGGCCTTGTCGGCCGGGAAGTCGTCGGCCACTTTCTTTAACGCGTCCACGGCGCGGTTGTAGTCCTTGAGCTTGTAGGAGTATATCCTCGACTGCTCCATGAGCGACTGGTAGGCGGCGTCGGACTTGGGATAGAGCGTCGTGATCTTCTCGAGCAGCTCCACGGCGAGGTTGGGCTGCTTGAGATTCTCGTCCTGGATCTTGGCCCATTTGACATAGGCCTCGCCGGCCTCCGGGAAGTCCGCGAAACGGTCCGTGGTCGCCTGATAGGCCTCGATGGCCTTGTTGTAGTCCCTCAACGACACCGCGTAGATGTCGCCGATGGCCGCCTGGGCCCTGGCGCCGAGCCCGCCGTCGTTGGAGAGCGCCAGGATCTTCTCGAAGAAGAGGACGGCCGCCTTGTAGTTGGCGTTCACGGAATGGACTTTCCCCATGAGGAAGGTCATCTCCCCGGCGGCGGGATGCTCGGGGTAGCGGCGCAGGAAGTTATTGAGCTCGGCCACCAAAGGCACGGTGAGTTCCCGCTCCTGCAGGGCCACGGCCGCGCGCAGCAAGGCCGCGAAACGGTCCGCCCGGTCGAGCTTGGGGTCCACCGCTTTCATCATGTCCGCGATAGGCTGTTTCTGCTTGCGGAACCGGCGGTCGGCGATCTCCATGAGCTTCTTCTTGGCGTTGAAGGCGAGCTTGGTCTGGGGATACTCGTAGAGCAGCCTGAGATGATCCATGGCCGCGCTGCTGTAATCGCCCAGCTTCTCATGGACGTCCGCCTTGAGATAGAGGGCCTGGTCCGCTCCCTCCTGCTCCCGGTACTGCTGGAGGTGCACCTCGATCTGCTCGATGAGGGAGGGCAAAGTCTCTTCGGTCGCGTCCCTGAAAGCCTCCTGCAAGTACTTGACCTGGGCCCTGGCCGCCTCGGAGGCGGATTGTGCGGGGGCCTCGGCCTTTCGGGGCGCGGCCTTCGGCTTGGGTTTGGGAGCGGGCTCGGCCGCCTCCGTCTCTTCCACGGGAGCTTCGACGGGCTTCGCCTTGGGTTTGGGTTTCGGCTTGGGTTTCACCGGCTCGGGGGCAGGCTCGGCCGCGGGTTCCTCGGCGGGCTTGGGTTGGACCTTGGGCTTCACCGGTTCGGGGGCGGGCTCGGCCGCGGGCTCTTCCACGGGCTTGGGTTTGGGTTTCGGCTTCACCGGCTCCGGCGCCGGTTCCGCGGTCTCCTCTCCGGGCGCGGGGATGGCCTCCTCCTCGTCCTGAGCCCACAGCCCTTGCGAGGGAGTGGAAATCAACAAGCCCGCAAGCATCCACGAAAGGAAAAGCCGCCCCATGAGAGCCCTCCTTAAATAATAATCCGTTCCAAATATAGTTTTTCGAGGCCCTCTTGGCAAGGCCCCTTGCGGCGGGGAGGGCGGAAATCGGAGAATAGGGCATGGGTTTCTTGAGGCCTTTGCGCTTCCTGGCCAAAGCCCTGGCGGCCGAGGACAGCCCGCGGCGCATCTCCGCGGGATTCGCCTTGGGCATGCTCGCGGGCCTGGTGCCCAAGTCGAGCCTGCTCTCCCAAGCCGCGCTCATGCTCCTGGCGCTTCTCAACGTGAACCTCGCCGCGGGCTACGCCGCCGCGGCCCTCTTCAGCCTGCTCTCCCCCGCGCTCGATCCTCTCACCCACCGCCTGGGCCGGTCCCTTCTCGATGCCCAGGCCCTGCGCCCCTTATGGTCGTCCATATATAACGCTCCGATCCTGCCTTGGACCCGCTTCAACAACACCGTGGTCCTGGGTTCGTTCCTCCTGGGTCTGGCGCTCCTTTATCCCGTCTATCGCGCGGCGACGCCCCTCTTCGCGCGCTATCAGGAACGCTACGGCGCGCGGATACGGAAGTGGAAGCTGATCCAACTGCTCTTGGGAGCGGAGACCGCGGGAAGATTCCAATGATACGCTGGTCGTACCTCGCCCCCCGGCTCATCCTCGCCGCCATCCTCTGGGCCTTCTGCGCGCTGGCCATGGACCCCCTTCTGGAGCGGGGCCTGGAGAAGAGCGGGAGCCGCTCCCTTGGGGCGAAGGTGGAGCTGCGACGCCTGCGCACGAGCCTCTTTCCCCCCGCAGTCGAATTGGATTCCTTCGCCGCCGCCGACCGCTCCGACCCCATGAGGAACCTCGTCGAGTTCCGCCGCCTGCGGCTGGCGCTCGATGGAAGGCCCCTTCTGGAGAAGAAGTTCTCCGGCTCGGCGGAGCTCTCGGGCTTAGCTTGGGGGACGCCCCGCCGGACTTCCGGAGCCCTGCCGAAAGCCCCTCCTCCGCCCAAAGCTTCAGCGGCACTCTCGGAGCAGGTGTCTCGCTCCAAGGACATCGGCCTGGCAACGACCAACCCGGCCAAGACCGCACCGTCGTCGAGCTACTCCGTCAAGCCCGAGGACCTCAAGTCCCTGACCATGGCCAAGGAGCTCAAGGCGGCCTGGCCCGCGAAGGCGAAAGACTGGAAGGAGCGCGTCGACGGCTTCGACGCGGAAGGCAAGACACGCGAGCTCAAAGGGCTCCTGGATAAGGTCTCGGCCTCGCGTGACCTTCCCTCGCGTCTAGCCGCCCTGCGCGACCTCCAGCAGAAGGCGTCTTCCCTCAAGACGGGCCTCGACGAGCTCAAGAGCTCGCTTGCCTCGGAGATGGACAAGGCCAAGCTGGAACTGCGCGCCGTGGAAGCCGCCAAGGCCGCGGACCTCGAAGGCCTGCGCGGCAAGCTCGACCTTCCCCGTTTCGACGCCAAGACCATCTCCTCCTATCTACTGGGCGCGAAAGCGGCCTCCGGGGTCGAGAAAGCCCTGCGCCTGCTGGCGCTCGCCCGCGAGCATATGCCGACGAAGGGCGCGGCCCCGCCTCCCTCCGCCCGCGGCGTCGACATCCCCTTCCCCAAGGAGCGCTCCCGGCCTTCCTTTCACCTGAGGACAATCAAGCTCTCCGGCGCGGCGAACCTCGGCGACCCGCTGGAATTCACGGGAGAAGCCCGCGATCTGACCACAGAACCCGCGCTCTTGGGCCGCCCCGCGGTCCTCGAACTGCGCGGGGCCTCGGGCGGCCGCTCCATCGAGCTCAAGGCGGAACTCGATCACACCGGGGAGACCGCCTCCGAGCGCATCTTCCTCAAAGGCCGGGGCTTCCCGGTAGCCGAACTCCAAGCGGGAGACCCCTCCTCTTTCGCCGTGGCGGTGAGCCCGGGCGTCGCCTCCTTCTCCGGTGAGCTGACGCTGGAGGGCCGAAAACTCCAGGGAAAGCTGAGCCTCGAGGAGACCGGGATCCGAGTCGAGCCTCAAGCCGGTTCCGTCTCCAAGGCCGTCGAGGAAGCCCTTCGGAGCTCGCTTTCCCGAATAGACAAGCTCTCGGCGGTCGTTGAGCTCTCCGGAGAGCTCGATTCCCCGGAACTGTCCCTCTCCTCCAACATCGGTGATGCCGTGTCCCAGGCGCTCAAGCAGGCCTTGGGCCGGGAACTCCAGGCTAGGACCAAGGGCTTGGAGGAGCAGGTGGACAAGCTCGTGGGCGAGGAGACCCGCGGCCTCACCCGCTCGATGGACGAGGGGGGCAAGGACATCCTGGCCCGCCTGGGCCTGGGCGATTCGAAGCTCCGCGAGCTCCAGGACTCCATCGGCCAAAAGCTCCGCTTACCCGGCTCCGGGCTCCCGGACCTCAAAAAGCTCTTCCGGTGAGCGAGCTCTCGCGCGCCCGCCTCGCCCTGGCCGCCGTCTGTTTCTTCTGGGGGACCACCTACCTGGCCATCCACGTGGGGGTCGCCGGCCTGCCTCCCTTGTTCTTCTGCGCCGTGCGCTTCTTCATCGCCGGGACGCTCATGCTCCTGGGCGCGCTCCTGAGGGGGGAACCCCTGCCCAAGGGCAGTGCCCTGGCCGACCTGGCCCTCATCGGCTTCCTGCTCCTGAGCGTCGGAAACGGCTTCCTGGCCTGGGGACTCAAGCGGGTCCCGACGGGGGCGGCATCGCTCATCATCGCCGCGACCCCGCTCTGGCTGGCGCTCTTCGCGCGGCTGGACGGGGAGGCCGTGGGCGCGCGCGCGGTCTTGGGACTGCTCCTGGGATTCGCGGGCCTGGCCGTGCTCGTGCTCCCGGACATGCGCGTGTCCCAGCCCGGCTCCGGCTTCATCCCGGGGGTCTTAGGCCTCCTGCTGGCCTCCGCGGCCTGGGCGTGGGGGTCCATCTACTCCAAGAGGCGTTCTCCCAAGGACTCTCCCCTAGCCAACGCGGCCGTGCAGATGCTCGCGGGCTCCCTCTTCCTGCTCGCGGCCGCCTTATGGCACGGCGACGCCGCCCGTTGGGCTCCGAGCGCGAAGAGTTGGCTCGCGATCGCCTATCTGGTGGTCTTCGGCTCCATCGTGGGCTACAGCGCCTACTCATATGCTCTAGCCAGACTGCCCACGGCTCAGGCCGCGGTCTACGCCTATGTCAACCCGTTGGTCGCCGTGGCTCTGGGCGTGCTCTTCCTGGGAGAGCACCCGGACTTGCATGTGCTGGGCTCCCTGCCCTTGGTACTCTCAGGGATATATCTGGTGAACACCCCCTCCAAGTCGGACGCCTTGCCCGCCTAAAACGGCGGCGGACCACCTCAGATTGTGGGAGCTGTCCGTTTCTAAATTGATCTGATATATAGCAATTATCAGTTTGACATATGTCATTTATTTATAGTTTATTTATCACACTGACCGGTCGGCTGATACAAAATAGATGCCAACGGCTCCACCTCGACCCAAACAGAACGCGCGCGCGGCCATCCTCTCTTCCGCATCCCGTCTTTTCAATGAAAAAGGCTTCCACGGGACCAGCATCGGCGACATCCAGGAAGACGCGGGCATACAGCGCGGGACGCTCTATTTCCATTTCAAATCCAAGGAAGACCTCGCCTTGGCCGTGCTCGAGGACTTCTTCGCGAAAGTGGCCCGCGGCCTGGACTCCGCCTTCTCCGGCGCCGCGTCTCTCGACTCGCTCTTCCTGGTCCTGGACTCCGTGCGGGACCAAGCGGTCGCGGACGGCTGTCGAAGCGGCTGTCTGCTGGGCGGTTTCGGCCAGGAATTATCCTCCACGCAGGAGAGCGCCCGCGCGCGCCTGCGCGAGCTCTTCGAGCTTCTGGTCTCCTCCGTGGAGCGCTTCCTTCCCGCTAAAGGGGAGAGGCGGGACCTCGCGCGCCTGATCGTGAGCGCCTTCCACGGCGCCCTCATCGAACTGAGGGTCTACCGCGACCCGGCGGTGTTCGACCGGACCATGTCCTCGCTGCGAGGACTCCTGGAGGCCGATGGACCGCTGGCTTAAGCGCTTCCTGGGAGCGCTCATCGTATATCTGATGCTCCTGGGGGGCGTGCGCTGGATCCTGAGCAACGCCTTCGGCCCCCCCGCCGACCGGACCGGCTCGCCGGGAGACGGCGGGACCAGCTGCACGGCCTGCCACACCGGACCCGCCGGGAACTCCGCCAATGTCACGCTCTCCGGCCTTCCTTCCTCTTATACGCCCGGACAGGCCTATAACCTGACCTTGACCGTGGGCAGCACCGGAGGCAAGCGCGGCTTTGCGATCGTCAGCGAGCGCGATTCCAGCAACGCGGCCGTGGGAAGCTGGTCGAGCCTCGGCTCCGGCGTGCAGACCAACGGCGACTCCCTGAGCCACCAGAGCGCGAGCTCGAACAATTCCTGGACCTTCACCTGGACCGCGCCCAACCCTGGCGTGGCCGGGATCACTTTCTACATCGCCGGCAACGCGGCCGACGGACTGGGCAGCACCTCGGGCGACCAGATCAACTTGCGCAGTTACGCGGTGCCCCAAACCGTGACCCCCGCCATCACGGGACTCTCGCCGGCCTTCGGCTCTGTCGGGACGAACATCACCCTCACCGGGACCGACTTCACCTCCACGCTCTCCACGGTGAACTTCTCCGGGGGGACTTCGACCTCCTCCGTGGTCTCCTGGGCGGACACTTCCATCGTGGCGAAAGCCACGGGCTCGGCGAGCGGCAGCGTGAGCGTGACCAACTCCAACGGGACTTCCGGCGGAGCCTCCTTCACCCTGATAACAGGAGCGCCCTCCATCTCCAGCGCCACCCCGCAAGCCGTGGACCGGACCTCCGGCACGGTGAGCATCCGCGTCAGCGGCGCGAACCTCTCCCCGGGCTCCACGGCGGCGCTCTCCACGACAACGGCCGGGGCGGCGGTCTCCAGCGCGGCCGCGACCGGCGTGGCTTTGACCACCTCCACGCAGATCACCACAGCGACCTTCAACCTCAGCGGCATGGCCACGGGGTATTGGACCCTATCGGTGACCAACCCGGATGCGAGCTCCGGGACGCTCGCCGGCGCCCTGCTCGTCCAGATCCGCCCGGACGCGCCGCAGTCCCTGCAAGCCCTCATCCTCTCCTCGACTGCGATTCTCTGGAGCTGGACGGCCGTGGGCGGCAACGCGGACACCCTGCGCCTCTACACCTCCACCGGAGGCGCCGCGAGCCCCGCCCTGAGCCCGCCCGCGAGCACCTATCTGGAATCGCTGTACTCGCCCAATGAGGCCGCGCTCCGCTCCATCGCCGCCTTCAACGCCGTGGGCTCCTCCAACTCCGCGATCCTCACGACCGCGACTTTCGCCAACGCGCCGGTCTCCGCCGCCTCCACCTTCACTTTGGTCGGGATCACCAGCGCCGCGGCCGCGTGGGGAACCGGGGGGAACACCTCCGGCACCGAATACACGGCCCTCCTCTCCACAAGGACTCCCCTGACGCTCACGGACACGGGCCTATTGGCGGTCACAACCGCCCCGTCGGGTTCTCCGTCTGCTCCCTTCTCCAATTTGACCCCCGACACGAGCTATTACCTCTTCGTGCGCGCCGTCAATCGTCAAGGCGGGGACACCGCCTACACGGCTTTGGGCTCCACCGTGACCTATCCCGCGGAACCGGGTTCCGCGGCCTCGACCTTCAGCGTCGTGGCCATCTCTTCGTTGACTGTCTCTTGGGGAGCGAATGGGAATCCCGCCGGTACGCGCTATGAAGCGGTGCTCTCCACCGCCTTCCCGCTTATCGCCACGCACGCGGGCACGGTGGCGGTCACGACCGCCCCGTCGGGTTCTCCCTCTGCTCCCTTCTCCAATTTGACCCCCGACACGAGCTATTACCTCTTCGTGCGCGCGGTGGGACGGACAGGAGCGCCGAGCGGCTACTCGGCCTTGGGTTCCACCGTGACGGGGGTCAACGAACCGGTCACGGCCGCGTCCACCTTCAGCGCGGTCGCCATCACCTCGATGACAGCCTCTTGGAGCACCAATGGGAATCTGGCGGGGACGCGCTATGAGGCCATACTCTCCACGACTACGCCTTTGATCGGGACGCACGCAGGAAACATTGTGCTATCCACGAGGCCCGAGGGGGGGCCCTCGGGCCTGTTTGGGGGTTTGACTCCCGACACGAGCTATTACCTCTTCGTGCGCGCGGTGGGACGGACAGGAGCGCCGAGCGGCTACTCGGCCTTGGGTTCCACCGTGACGGGGGTCAACGAACCGGTCACGGCCGCGTCCACCTTCAGCGCGGTCGCCATCACCTCGATGACAGCCTCTTGGAGCACCAATGGGAATCTGGCGGGGACGCGCTATGAGGCCATACTCTCCACGACTACGCCTTTGATCGGGACGCACGCAGGAAACATTGTGCTATCCACGAGGCCCGAGGGGGGGCCCTCGGGCCTGTTTGGGGGTTTGACTCCCGACACGAGCTATTACCTCTTCGTGCGGGCGGTGGGACGATCAGGAAATCCGACTCCTTATACATCTCTGGGTTCTACAGTCACGGCCGTGTCGGAACCCGGTTCCGCCGCTTCCACTTTCAGCGCCGTGGCCATTACCTCGATGACGGCCTCCTGGAACGCGAACGGGAACCCGGCGGGGACGCTTTATGAGGCCATACTCTCCACGGCGACGCCCTTGATCACTACGCACGCAGGAAACATTGCGTTATCCACGAGGCCCGAGGGGGGGCCCTCGGGCCTGCTCACGGGCCTTTCGGCGGCCTCGACCTATTATCTCTTCGTGCGCGCGGTGGGGCGAACAGGAAATACGACTCCTTATTTATCTCTCGGTTCAACGGTCACGGACGCGGCGGAACCAAGTTCCGCCGCGTCCACCTTCAGCGCGGTGACCATTACATCGATGACGGCTTCCTGGAACGCGAACGGAAATCCTGGGGGGACGCGCTATGAGGCCATACTCTCCACGGCGACGCCCCTAATCACTACGCACGCAGGAAACATTGCGTTATCCACGAGGCCCGAGGGGGGGCCCTCGGGCCTGTTCATGGGCCTCTCAGCAGACACTACCTACCACCTTTTCGCGCGGGCCTTCGGCCCGGCGGGCTCGCCCACCGGCTTCTCCGCGTTGGGTTCCACGGCCTCTTTGGCCGACAAACCCTCGGCGAGTTCCGTCACCGCCGTGTCCTCCAGCGCGCTCAGCCTCGCCTGGAGCGGGGGCTCGAACCCCTCGGACACGCTCTATGAGGTCTCCTACTCGAGCGTGGACGCCTTCGCAAGCGGCGCGGCGATATCCACGGGCGCGCGCGCCTCGGGGACCACCGCCTCCCTAGGCGGCCTCTCGGCCTCGACCACCTATTACCTTCGCGTGCGGGCCATCAACCGCCGCGGCCTGCCCACGGAATTCGACGCGGCTGTGTCCACGCTCACCGCCCCTCCCTTGCCCGCGGTCCCGGGGACTCCCGTGGGGGCGGCGCTGGGGATATCCTCCATCTCCTGGACTTGGACCGCTTCGACTTACTCCCTCTCGTATGAGGTCTATTCCGCGTCCTCCGGCGCACTGCTCGCGAGCCCCGCCTCCACGTCTTTCGCCCAGACGGGGCTTTCCACGAACACGGCCTACGGGATAAGGACGCGCGGCATCAACGCCACGGGCGCAAGCCCCTTGTCCGCCGCGGCCACGACCTACTCCGCCGCGGCCCAGCCCGGCCAGCCGTCGGTGTCCGGCCGCACCTCTAACTCCCTCTCCTTGAGCTGGGACGCCTCCGGCAACCCCTCGGGGACTCGCTACGAGATCTCGCTCTCCACCGACGACTTCGCTCTGAATTTCAGCACCCCGGTCCCCTTGTCGTCCGGCCTGACCGCCTCGGCCACCACCTTCGGCGGCCTTCAATTGGGCGCCACCTACTACTCCAGGGTCCGGGCTTTCAACGGGGACTCCTCTCCAAGCGGCTTCTCCAGCCGCGTGTCGACTCTCACCTTGAACTTCCCGGACCCGCCCTCGGGGCTCGCGGCCGCGGCGCTATCGAGCACGACCTTGCTCTGGACCTGGACCGACGCCTCCTCCGATGAGGCCGGATTCCGCGTCTATTCGGCGACCGCCGGGAAAGTCTCGCCGGACTTGGCCGCAAACACGACTTTCTGGCTCCAGACCGGGCTCTCGGCCGACGCCTCGGCGCAGAACCGGGTGGTGAGCTTCGCCCAAGGCGGAACCGAATCGCCCGCCTCGGCCGCGGTGCGCAGGTTCACGCTGGCGCGCGTCCCCCTGGGAGGCTCCGCTCTTCCAGTCGCGGGCTCGAGCGTGAGCCTGCGCGTCTTTTGGTCGAGCGGCGGAGCTTCGGGCTTCTCCTTGGAGCGGGCGACGGCCTCCGCCGGGACTTATGCCGAGACGGCCTCCTCGCAGACCCTGAGCGCGCAGACGACCTCCCACCTCGACTCGCCCCTTTCCGCCTCGACCACCTATTTCTACCGTCTGCGCGCCTACAACGGCGACGGCGCCGCGACCGACTACGGCGTTGTGTTCTCGACGCGCACTCACCCCTCCGCCCCAGCCGCGCCCTCCCTGAGCGGCGCGGCTATTTCCTCGACGAGCATCCGCTGGTCCTGGAGCGCGGTCGCCGGAGCGGAAGAATACGCGCTCAAAACCGGCACCGGAGCCCTCATCGCGTCCTTATCGGCCGGAACCACCGAGGTCCTGGAATCCGGCCTCCAGGCCGGGACGGTCTACGAGCGACTCCTGACCGCGTCCAACCCTGTGGGCCTCTCCACCTCCGCCGCGGCGAGCATTTCGACCCCTCAGTCCGCTCTGGCCGTGGCCGCGGCCTCCTCCGCCGCGTTCACGGTCGCGGGCGCGTCCCTGAGCATCCCCTCCGGCTGGCTTCCCGGCGCGGGTTCCGTGCTCGCCTCCGCGGACCCGCTCAACAAGCCCCTGACCCCCACGGTGGCGGCCGATGTGTCCAACGCGAACGCCGCTTTGGGTTTCCTGAAAGCCGTCCCGGGCACTCTCAGACAGTTCTTGGCCTATGAGGGGACGACGCGCCGCGAGACCGATTTCCTGGCCCCGGTGACGCTCTCCCTGGAGTATCCGGACGCCGACGGCAACGGCATCGTGGACGGCACTCAGATCGGCGCGGACACGCTCGCCGTCTATTTCCTGCGCGAGGGGGGCTCCTCCTGGACGAAGCTCTCGGGCGGGAGCGTCGACAAGGCCAACCGCAGGGTCAGCGCGCCGACCACCCATTTCACGCTGTTCACCCTCGCCGGCGGAGCCGCGGCCTCCGATGTCTCCGGCGTGCGCGTGTTCCCCAATCCGCTCCGGCCCGCCTTGGGCCACTCCAACATGACTTTCCGCCTATTGCCCGCGTCGGCCCGCGTGCGCATCTATACCTTGGCCGGCGAGCGCGTCGCGGAACTCGAGGGAGACGCCTCCGGCGTCGCCCAATGGGACGGGCGCAACTCCAGCGGCCGCTCGGCCGCCAGCGGCGTCTATCTGGCCGTGGTCGAAGGCAACGGGGAGAAGCGGACGCTCAAGGTGGCCATACAAAGATGAAACGATTCGCGATACTGCGGCATTTTGCTGCGCAAAATTCCGCAATATCGCTCCTATTGGGCACGACATTACTGCTGCCGCAGCCGTCGCCGGCGGCCTTCAGCTCGGGCGATATCGGCACCGCCGGCGCGCAGTTCCTCAAGCTCGGCGCCGACGCGCGGGCGCTCTCCATGGGAGGAGCGGTGGCGGCTTCCATCGCCGACGCATCCTCACTCGCCTGGAACCCGGCGGGCGTCGCGAATATCCGCGCACCGGCGCTCAGCGCGACCTACGCCTCGTACCTGGGCGAGGCGCAGCATAGCCATACGGGCTTCGCCCGCCCGTTGCCGGGGGACCTGGGGACGGCGGCCGTGGACCTGAGCTATCTCTCCTACGGCTCCATCGCCCAGACCGACGCGGCCGACAACGACATCGGCTCATTTCATCCCTACGATCTCGCCCTGGCCTTGGGCTATGGCCGCGCGCTCGGCGAGCTGAGCCTGGGCGCGGCCCTGCGCGTGATACGGTCGCGCATCGTGGACTCGGCTTCCACGGCCGCCCTGGACGCCGGGGTCCAATGGCGGCCGGAGGGACCCTTGCGTTTCGGCGCCGCCCTCCAGCATCTGGGGCCGGGCCTCAAATACGAGTCCGAATCCGCTCCCTTGCCCACCGTCCTGCGCGGCGGCGTGCAGTATCGAGCCTCCGAACGCTGGGCCCTGGAGGCCGACATCGCCCTGCCCAGGGACAACGAGCCGCTCTTGTCGCTGGGAGCCGAGACCTTGCTCGTCGAGTCGGCCGGCGCCCGCCTATTCGGCCGGGCGGGCTACACCACCCTGACCCGATCGGTAGCCGGCGTCGCGGGGCCTTCTTTCGGCTTCGGCGTCGCCCGAGGCCCCTTCGGCTTCGACTACGGCCTCTCCATGGGCGGCGAGCTGGGACTCACGCATCGCCTGAGTTTCAGGTGGGACTGGGGCGAGCGCGAGGCCGCCCCCCGTCCTCGTCGCTCTTTTCCCCGGAATCGGGGGGGGGGGGCCCCCCCCCCCCCCCCCCCCCCCACAAAAAAAAAAAAAAAAAAAAAAAGAATATAAAAAAAC
>CAYWAR010000012.1:0-4212 GCA_964455765.1 uncultured Elusimicrobia bacterium | reverse complement strand
GGGGGGGGGGGGGCCCGCCCCCGGCCGGGGTCGTTTTTTCCCCGGTAGGGGGGGGGGGCCCCCACGGCCCCCCGCCAATCCCTCAAAAAATAAATTCAAGGAGATTCCTCTATGAAAGCGCTCGCCTTGCTCGCGATCATCACGCTCGCTCCGGTTCACCTTCAAGCCAGGCCGTATTACTCCGCCAAGAAGGGCCTCAACTGCGCCGCCTGCCACTACAACCCCTCGGGCGGAGGCCCGCGCAGGATAAGCGAGCGCTCGCCCATGCGCATAAACGACAACATCGCGCTGGGAGCGGATTTCCGCTTTTCGGGCTCGAAGGCGGGCGGCAACCACGGGACCAATCCCTCGGGTTTCGCCACCCATGAGCTCGCCTTCTACATCGCGGCCAAACCCAACGAGAGCGTAGCTCTCGTCTACGACAACAACCAGGGCGTCACGGGCGAAGGCTACGCGCTCTGGGCGCCCGAGGAGGCCTCCCTTCCCTACTACGCGCGCGCGGGGCGCTTCTATCTGCCCTACGGCCTTCAGATCGACGACATCGACCAGGACGACCCGGCCCTCCTCAAGACCTACAACGCCGTGGGCCCGGCGAACGCGTTCTCGGGCAGCGTGGCCTTCAACATGAAGGCGGGAAACAACGACCAGGGCGTGGAGGTGGGTCTCAACCCGAAGAAAGGCTATTTCGCGAGCCTCGCCATGACCAACGGCATGACCGCGTCCGCGGGCGGCGAGTCCAAGGCCCTGACCGCGCGCGGGGGGATCATCCGGGGAAGGACGGCCTTCGGGCTGACGGGCTTCGCGAATACTCCCGCGGCGGGGACGGCGTACAAGCAGAACCGAATGGGCTTCTTCGGCTGGACGGGCTGGGGGCCCTTCGTCCTGCTGGGGGAGTGGGGCATCGGGCGCGACAGGCCCAACACGCCCCCGCACAACGCCATCCACAAGCGCGCGGGCTACGCCGAGCTCGACTACGAGGCCCTGCCCGAGACCTTGCTCGCCAAGCTCAAATACGAGTTCCTCAACCCCGACGGAGCCGGGAGCAACGTGATCCGCCGCTACACCGCGGCCTTGGAATGGTTCGCCAACTCCGCGACCTCCTTGGAGCTCCAGTTCCGCGTGCGCACCGAGAACCCTGAGGTCAAGAACAACCGCGGGCTCATAGCCGCTCATGTCTGGTTCTAAGAGGACCGAACTTACGACAAATTCCTTTGGAATTTGTCGTAAGTTCGGGATAATGGGCGGCTTCGCCGCCGCAATCCTCTTGACGGCGGAGGCATGGGCGATCCCGCCTTACGCGCGGCTCTTCAAGGCCCGCTACCGCTACGCCCCCTCCTGCACGGCCTGCCACGACAAGGACTCCTGGGACCTGACCGCCTACGGAAAGGCGTTCTTCAAGAACGGCCGGGGCTTCAAGGCCTTCGAGGCCGCCGAGTCCTTGGACTCGGATGGCGACGGAACCCCCTCCGGAGCCGAGATCAAGGCCAGCTCCAACCCGGGCGATCCCCGCTCCAGGCCGGATAAACCCGGCGACTGGCTCAAGGAGGAGAAGCCGCTCAAGGCTCCCGCGCGCAAGCTCAAGGCCATGTTCCCGGAGG
Organism: uncultured Elusimicrobia bacterium; assembly: GCA_964455765.1. Taxonomy (GTDB): domain Bacteria; phylum Elusimicrobiota; class Elusimicrobia; order UBA1565; family UBA1565; genus CAYHRV01. The sequence goes on along the minus strand of CAYWAR010000012.1, from coordinate 2,614 downwards.
CGGACTCCTTCGCCGTGCGCGAAGCCTCGCTGGAAGGGGAATCCCGAAAGCGCGTGGAGAAGGCGCTCGACCGGCCTCTGCGCGATGAGGAAATCTATCCAGTGCTTTTCGAAGCTTTGAAAGGGACGCGCGCTCTGGGGAGCGCGACTTATGCCGTCAGCGACTCGAAGGAGCCCTGCCTGCTCCTGGCCGGCTTCCGGCGCGAGGGGAAGGCCTTCGAGGTCGCCGGACTCCACGCGCTCTCCTGTCCGCGCAAGCTCAAGGCGGGCGGGTTCCTGAAGTCCTTCGAAGGCAAGGATCCCTCCGCTCTCTCCGTGCGGGCGCCCGCGCCCGGCCTCCAGGCCGAGGCTGAGGCCGTGGGCGAAGCTCTCCGGTCCGCGGCCGCGACGCTGGCCGAAGTCTTCCCATGAAAGAGCTTCCCACCCTGGACCGCTGGCCCCTTCCCGCGCGCTGGCTGGCCACGCTCGTCCTGACCTCCTACGCCGCCAACCACGCCTTCGCCTGTTGGCTGGTCTGGGAAGTGACGCGCAACGCCGCTGATTCGGCGCAGGAGCACTTCTCCTACAAGACGCTCGCCCAGCTCCTGCGCATGGCCCATCAGCACAGCTTCGGCCACGGGACCATGTATTTCCTGGTGGGCGCGCTCTTCCTCTTCGCCGGAGCGGGCCCGCGGACGACGCTCATCCTCCTCACTTTGCCCTTCCTGGGCGCCTGGCTGGACATCGTCTCGTGGTTCGGCCTGAAGTACGGTTCCGCCCGCTGGGAATGGCTCTCGATCGCCTCCGGCGCCGCCTACAGCGTCGCCTTCCTGTCGATGAGCGCGCTCATCCTCAAGCGCGCCTGGCTCCACGAGAAAACTTAGCCCGCCCGGGATGACCGGGAGCTCGAAGCACGCCACTCCCCGCGATCCATCCCACAAACCCACACATATTCTCGCCATGACTTTTTTATAGTGGTGGTATAAACCAGTCTCCGACCCGTCGAGGAAGCGACCTTCTCCCAAACCCCTGCTTTTAGAAGACATTCTTCGTCCTAGCACCTCCCCAACCCCCGTTGGGCTGGTCTCAATTGTAATTTCGAATGCGATTCGGGCGCATTCAATTCCCATCTTTTCTACCCACGAAATCGGGACAGCGGGACGTATTTAATCATGGAAAGCCTATTGACTAAATTTAGTCTATCTACTAAACTTATTGCTATGACTCTTCGGGGGTAAAAATGGCCGTACAATTCACGAATCCATTTCGCGCAGGCGCGGGGCACCCGCCACCCTATCTGGCTGGCCGTGAACAAGAAAAGAGGGAATTCGGCGAGAGCCTAAATCAATCACCAATTACAACTAACCTTGTCCTTACCGGGTTGCGAGGCGTTGGGAAAACCGTTCTACTGGAAACCTTCAAACCCATTGCCATTCAAAGAAAATGGCTTTGGGCAGGAACCGATCTTTCTGAAGCCGCAACCGTAAGCGAGGATAGCATAGCTATACGAATCCTCGCGGACCTCGCGCCACTGCTGTCAGGTGTTGTAATAGGCAGCACGGAGGTCAAGCGAATTGGGTTCCTGCAGCCCGAAGACAAAATTCCCGTTCATCTTGATTTTGCAGTTCTGAAGCATGTATACGACACAACCCCCGGCCTAACGTCTGACAAGCTTAAGGCCATATTTGACCTTGCATGGTCCTGCCTAAAATCGACCCAATGCCAAGGAATCGTCCTTGCATATGACGAGGCGCAAAATCTGAGCGATCAAGCAGCAACGCAGCAATATCCGCTATCGTTGCTCCTTGATGTCTTTCAATCGATCCAGAAAAAGGGACTTCCGATCATGCTCGTACTAACGGGGCTGCCAACCCTTTTCCCCAAACTCGTTGATGCCCGAACTTTTGCAGAGAGGATGTTTCATGTCATGACCCTCGGTCGGCTTACGGAAGCCGAAACCCGCGAAGCCATTACAAAGCCCGTCGAGAAAAACAATTGCCCCGTGAAATTCAATGACGTCGCTGTATGCCAGATTGTAAAGCATTCGGGAGGCTATCCTTACTTTATTCAATTTCTCTGCCGAGAAATGTTTGACTCATATTTGCAGCAGCAGGCCAGCGGAGAGGCAAAGCCATTTGTAACGGTTGCCCAAACAGTACGAAAATTGGATACAGATTTCTTTTCGGGGCGCTGGAACAAAGTTACGGACAGGCAACGAGAACTGCTGGCTGTCATAGCGGAACTCCCGAACTGCGATGAAGAGTTCACCGTGCAAGAGATCGTCGAAACATCCAAGAAAAAACTAGCCAAGCCTTTCAGTTCCAGCCATGTAAATCAAATCCTTTCAAAAATGGCAGACGGCGGTCTTGTTTATAAGAATCGGCATGGGCGCTATTCATTTGCCATGCCTCTTCTCGGAGATTTTATCCGAAGAGTTCAGTCTGAGGCCGCTCCCTCTACCGAGGCAACGAAACCATAGCTTGATGTGTAAAGCTGACAGCCCAACATAGAGGATAAATGGATATAGAAAAGGGCACACGGTATTCGAAAATCATCGGCAATTTCGGCGAAGGGTTGCTCCTTAGCTGGCTCTCTCGGTCGGGGTTTGAGGCCTGCCTTGTCGATCACACCGGGCT
>CAYWAR010000011.1:585-16683 GCA_964455765.1 uncultured Elusimicrobia bacterium | reverse complement strand
CTTCCATCGTCTTCTCCTCCTTGAGAGGGAAGACGGAACCGATCTGGATCTTGACGTCCTCCGCCGAAGTCTCACCGATGAGCAGGTTGTACTTGCGGCGGAAATGCTGCAAAATCGCCTCGTCCATCTCGTCGCCCGCGATGTCGATGGACTTCGACACCACCAGGCCCCCCAGGGAGATCACCGCCGCCTGCGTGGTCCCTCCGCCGATGTCCACGATCATGTTGGCCCGCGGCTCGGAGATGGGCAGGTCCGCGCCGATGGCGGAGGCCATGGGCTGCTCGATGAGGAAGACCTCCCTGGCCCCGGCCTGCAGCGCCGACTCCTGCACGGCCCGCCGCTCGACCTCGGTGATCCCGGAGGGGATCCCGATGACGATGCGCGGATGCAGAAGGCTGCGCCGGTTGTGCACCTTCCGGATGAAGTATTTGATCATCTCCTGGGTCACTTCGAAATCGGCGATGACCCCGTTCTTGAGCGGCCGGACGGCCACGATCGAGGCGGGAGTGCGCCCGAGCATCCTCTTGGCCTCCGCGCCGATGGCGAGGACGCGCCGAGACTCGCGGTCGATGGCCACCACCGAGGGCTCCCGGAGCACGATCCCGTGGTTCTTCACATAGACCAGGGTGTTGGCCGTGCCCAGGTCAATGCCCATGTCGTTGGAGAAGAGGCTGAAGAGGTAGTCGAACATATGCCAGCGTCGGCTTAGCCGACGCTCGTATGTGTATTAAGCCTTCCTTTACGCCGTTCCTGCGCCGGTCTTGTGTTCTCCGATCCGCCGTTCTTCAAGGGATCAGCCGGACCATCCCCGTCTGCGCGTTGTCCCCGGGCCTGCGGGCCAGCCGCAGGATCTGGGTATAACCGCCCGAGCGGCCTTCGTAGCGCCGGGCGATGACCTCGAAGAGCTTCTTGTAGGCGATCTTGTTGTGCAGATGCCGCCGCACCTGATGATGCTCGCCCCGCTTGGCCTGCGAGATGATCTTCTCCGCGAAAGGCCTGAGCTCCTTCGCCTTGGCCACCGTGGTCTGCACCCGCTCATGCAGGATCAGGCTGGTCGTCAGATTGCGCATCATCGCCCGCCTATGAGACCCGGTACGGCCGAGTTTGCGGCCACCTAAATGCTTTATCATAGAGGTATTACCTTAATATTAACAAATACGACAACGACATTTCCGCGCACCCGGGCTTTGCCCGGGCGCGGGTCAGACCTGCATCCCCAGGGCCAGGCCCATGTCCTTGAGCCGGTCCTTGATCTCGTCGAGCGACTTCTTCCCGAAGTTCTTGACCGCGAGGAGCTCCTCTTCGCGCCTGGCCACCAGCTCCCGGATCGTCTTGATGCGGGCGACCTTGAGGCAGTTGGAGGCCCTGCTGGAGAGCTCGATCATGTCCACCGGCTGCTCCAAGACTTCCTTGAGCCGGTTGTCCCCCCCTCCCTCGGAGCCGCCGTTGCCGGAGCCCAGCCCGTCCCCTTCCCCCGCGAAAGCGGCCCCGGACTGCTCGGCGGCCAGCTCCTCCTCGGGGATGAATATCCTCAAGGATTCCCTCAACAGCTTGGAGGATTTGATCATCGCATCCATGGGGGAGAGGGACCCGTCGGTCCAGACTTCCATGATCAGCCGGTCGTAGTCCGTGACCTGTCCCACGCGCGCGTTCTCCACGTCGTAGTGGACCTTCAGGACGGGGGAGAACAGGGCGTCGACGGGGAGGAACCCGGCGGGCCAACTCGCCTGCGCCTGGATCTCCTCGGCCGGCACGTAGCCCCGGCCCTTGGATATCTCGATCTCCATGTCCAGCTTGCCGCCCGGCTCGACATGGGCGATGACGAGGTCCTTGTTGACCACCTCGACATTGGCGTTCTCCTGGATCATCTTGCCGGTGACCGGGCCCTCTTTCTTGACGCTGAGGTAGACGATCTCCGGGCCGCCCGTGAAGATCTTGACGCGCAGCTTCTTGAGGTTGAGCAGGATGTTCATCACATCCTCGCGCACGCCGTTGAGGGCCCCGTGCTCGTGACGGGCGCCCTCGATGCGGACGGCGCTGACGGCCGCCCCCTCGAGGCTCGATAGCAGCACCCTGCGCAGCGAGTTGCCCACGGTGTGCCCGTAGCCGCGCTCATAGGGCTCCGCCACGAATTTCGCGTAGCTCTCCGAAAGCGTCTTGTCGTCGACGGCCAGCTTCTGCGGCAGGATCAGTTCCTTGTAGACCATTTTAGCTCCCTCTGTCCGCGGCGCACTTCGTGCGCTGCGCGTTTTCCAAAGTCGCGCCCCACGGGCGCTTCCATCCCACGCCGGCGGCTTCCCTCGCCGTGCGCCTCCGCCTATCTGGAATAATACTCCACGATCAACTGGTCGTTGACCGTGAAGGAGGATTCCTCGCGCGCGGGATCCCGGACCACCTTTCCCGAGAACTGCCCCTCGTCGAACTCCAGGAATTCCGGCCGCGGCGCCTTGCGCGTCGCGTGCTCGAGGGCCAGTTTGACCCCGACGTTCTCCTTGAGCTTGGCGCTCATGGAGACGACGTCCCCCGCCTTCAGGGCGAAGGAAGGCGAGTCCACCTTCTTGCCGTTGACCCGCACGTGCCCATGGAGCACCAATTGCCGGGCGGTGTGGAGGCTGGTCGCAAATCCCAACCGCCGCACGATGTTGTCGAGGCGAAGCTCGAGCCGGCGCAGGAAGAACTGGCCGGTCTGCCCGGGACTGCGGGACGCCTTGGCCATGAGGTTCTGGAAGGGCGTCTCCGTCATGGCGATCATGCGCTTGAGTTTCTGCTTCTCACGCAGGCGGATGGCGAACTGCGAGGGCTTGCCGCGCTGGGGCTTGGCCATGCCCGGAGGAGTCGGCCTGCTCTCCAGGACGCATTTCGTGTAGCATTTCTCCCCTTTCAGGAAGAGCTTCATCTGCTCCCGCCGGCAAAGCCGGCAGACGGGGCCGCTGTAACGGGCCATACGCTAGCGTCCCCCCCGCGGGGGGACGCTCGTTCCGGGGGCGTAATTCCGTTTCATAAGGTTTCTGTTATCCATATTAAACTCTCCTAGCCTTCGGCGGCCGGCACCCGTTATGCGGCAGCGGCGAAACATCCTTGAGCGAGAGAACTTGGAGGCCGGAGGACTGGAGGGCACGGATGGCCGTCTCCCGCCCGGGGCCCGGTCCCTTGACGAATACGGCCACCTGCTTGACCCCCAGCTCGACGGCGCGCTTGGCCACCTTCGCGGCGGTCATCTGGGCCGCGAAGGGGGTCCCCTTCTTGGTCCCCTTGAACCCGCTCGACCCGGCGGAAGCCCAACAGAGGACCGCCCCCCGGTCGTCGGTGATGCTGACGATGGTGTTGTTGAAGGAGGATTGGACGTAAACCTTGGCGAAGGTCACGGTCTTCCAGGTGCGCTTGACGCGCGGCTGTCCCTTGGCCCCCGGCCGGACCGCTCCGGCGTCCGGCGCGGTGTTCTTAGGATTCTGTTCTGTCATTTCCGTTCTCCCTTAAGCTTTTGCTTCTTTGCTCTTGCCCGCGCCCACGGTCTTGCGGCGTCCCCGCCGGGTTCTCGCGTTGGTCTTCGTCCTCTGCCCGCGCGCCGGCAGATTGCGGCGATGGCGCAATCCCCGGTAGCAGCCGATCTCCTGGTAGCGGCGCATGTTCTGCTGGACCTCGCGGCGCAACTCTCCCTCCACCCGGTATTCCTTGGAGAGCAGGGAACTCAGGAGACCGACCTGGTTCTCCGTGAGGTCCTTGACCCGGGTCTTCGGGTCGATGGCCCCGTTGAGCTTCTCCAGGACCTCCTTCGCGGTCGCCGGCCCGACCCCGTAGAGATAGGTCAGCGCCACATCGATGCGCTTGTTCTTCGGCAAATCCACTCCAGCTACGCGTGCCATTCTTCCTCCTTCATAGTACCGAACGTCATCCCTGCCTCTGCTTATGCCGCGGGTTCGTGCAGAGGACGCGCAATACGCCCTTGCGCTTGATCACCTTGCATTTCTGGCAAATCGGCTTCACGCTCGCCCTTACTTTCATATCCGTTAACGCTCCCGATACACGATCCGGCCTCGATTGAGGTCGTAGGGCGACAGTTCCACCTTCACCGTATCGCCCGGAAGGATCTTGATGTAATGAACCCGCATCTTCCCGGAGATGTGCGCCAGGATGATCTTCTCGCCCGGGATCTGCACCCGGAACATGGCGTTCGGCAAGGCCTCCAGGATCTTCCCTTCCACTTCGATCTTGTCTTCTTTCGTCAAATCCTCCTCCTCATCACGGGACGGCCCGCCGGGGCCGGCCCTCGTTAAAGCGTCAATATCTCGGGGTCGCCGTCCGTCACGACCAGGGTATGCTCGAAATGCGCGGAGAGGCTGCCATCCGTCGTGACGGCCGTCCACCGGTCCTCGAGCACCCGGACCGCCGCTCCTCCCGCGTTGATCATCGGCTCAACGGCCAGCGTCATCCCCGGCCTGAGACGGGTCCCGGTGCCCGGCTCCCCGTAATTGGGGACCGGCGGGTCCTCGTGAAGGGAACGGCCGATGCCGTGCCCGATGAACTCCCGGACCACCGAGAAACCGGCTGATTCGGCATGGCGCTGGATGGCCGAGGCGATGTCCCCCACGCGCTGCCCCGTGCGGGCGGCCTCGATGCCCTTCCTCAGGGCCTCCCGCGTCGTCTCGATGAGCCGCTGGGCCTCGTCGCTGACTCGCCCGACGGGCACCGTGAGCGCCGCGTCGCCGAAATATCCGTCCACCTCGGCGCCGAAGTCGAGGCCGATGATGTCGCCCTCGCGCAGGACCCGCCCCCGCTTGGGAATGCCGTGCACCACTTCCTCGTTGATCGAGACGCACAGGACGGCCGGATACCCCCGATAGCCGAGGAAGGCCGGCTTGGCCCCGCGCCTCTTGAGCTCGGCGGCCGCGAGCCTGTCGAGCTCCGCGGTGTCGATCCCCGGGACGCAGGCCTTGGCCAGGACTTCCAGCGACCGGGCCACGACCGCGCCCGCCCTGCGCATGATCTCGAGCTCCCGCGCGCTCTTCGTTTCGACCGACACGGATTTGAGCATCATTTCCTCGCCAGCACCGTTCCTTCGATGAGTGCGGCGACGGCCGAGGAGACCTCGTCCATGCTCCGATCGGCGTCGACTTCCTCGTAGAGGTTCTCCCCGCGGTAGTACGCCACCAGGGGCCGGGTCAGGTCCTCGTAGACCATCAGGCGCCTGCGCACGGTGGCCTCCGTGTCATCGGGACGCTGCGCGAGCGGAGCGGAGCAGCGGTCGCATTTCCCGGCGGCCGCGGGCGGCCGGGTGAGCAGATTGAAGACCTCTCCGCAGGAGGGGCAGGACCAACGGCTGGTCAGGCGCCGGATCACCACGTCCTCCTTGAGCTCGAGGGCGAGGACCAAGTCGAGCTTGCGCCCGTTGGAGGTGAGGAAAGCCTGCAGTTCCTGGGCCTGCGGAAGAGTGCGGGGGAACCCGTCGAGGAGCCAGCCTCCCTCGGCCGCGTCGAGCTTGGCGCAGGTCAGTTCCACCATTATCTCGTCCGGGACGAGGCTGCCGCGACGCAGATAGTCCTCGACCTTCCTGCCCAGGGAAGTCCCGTTGGAGATCTCCGCGCGCAGCAGGTCCCCGGTCGACAGATGAGCGAGCCCGAAACGCTGGCACAAGCGCTTGGCCTGCGTCCCTTTCCCGGCGCCGGGACAGCCCATGATAACGATGCGGAGGTCTTTCCTCTCGGGGCTCATCCTAATTGGCCACGTTGAACCAGCGCTGTTTGATCCGTCCCTTCTTGAGGAAGCCCTCGTAGTGGCGCATGATCATGTGCGCCTCCAGCTGCCCCATGGTGTCCAGGGCGACTCCCACGACGATGAGCAAGGCCGTGCCCCCGAAGAAGAACGGGACGTCGTAGGCGTAGCGCAGGATCTGCGGCAGGACCGCGATGGCGGCCACGAAAAGGGCTCCGCCCAGCGTGATCCGCTCGAGCACCCATTCGATGTAGCGCGAGGTGGGATCTCCCGGGCGGATGCCGGGCACGAAGCCGCCGGATTTCTTCATGTTCTCGGCCAGGTCCTGGGGGTTGATGCTCACCGAGTTGTAGAAATAGCAGAAGAAGATGATCAGGCCCGCGTAGATCAGCTCGTAGAAGACGTTCCCTCCGTTGAGGAAGCCCGACATCTTCTGCGCCCACGGCGAGTCCGGGCTGAATTGGAGGATGGTCATGGGCACGGCCAGGAGGCTGACCGCGAAGATGACCGCGATGACGCCGCTCTGGTCCACCTTCAGGGGCAGGAAGCTCGACGCCCCCCCGTACATCTTGCGCCCCACCACGCGCTTGGCGTATTGCACGGGGATCTTACGCTGGGCCGTCTCGACCCACACCACCGAGAGCACCACCGCCAGCAGCATGCCCACGATGACGAGGGCTTTGATGAGCCCGATCTCCTCGGCCTTAACGAGCTGAACGAGGCTCAGCGAGCTTCCCGGAAGGCGCTCGACGATGCCGGCGAAGATGATCAGCGAGGTCCCGTTGCCGATGCCCTGCTCCGTCATCTGCTCACCCAGCCACATGATGAAGATGGTCCCCGCGGTCAGGGTGAGCACGGTGACCATGTAGAAGAACGGAGTCGAGTTGATGACCACCGGGGCCCCGGTGGGGGAGGGCATCTTGGTGATCATGATCGTCAAGCCGAAGGATTGGAAGGCGGCCAGAAAGAGCGTCAGGTGGCGGGTCAATTGATTGAGCTTCCTGCGCCCGAGCTCCCCTTCCTTATGGAGGCGGTCCAGGTAGGGTATGACATGCGCCCCCTGGAGCAGGCTCATGATGATGGAGGCGTTGATGTAGGGCATGACCCCCATGGAGAAGATGGAGAACTGCCCCAGCGCCCCGCCGGAGAAGATGTTGAGGATGCCCAGCAGGGTGCTCGCCTGGGCCTGGAAGATCGCGCGCAGGGCCTCGCCGTTGATCCCGGGGATGGGGATGGCCGCCCCCACCCGGTAGACCGCGAGGCAGCCCAGGGTGAAAAGGACTCTCCTGCGCAGGTCCGGGATGTCGAATATGTCGGCGATCTTTTGGATCATCTGCCGTCCGAGGCTCCGCCTCGGACCCGTGTCGTTTCGGCCGTTCTCATCAGGTGCTTTCCTCTCAGCCTTTCACTATCTCCGCCGTCCCGCCCGCCTTCCGTATCTTCTCCTGGGCGCTCTTGGAGAAGGCATGCGCCTGGACCTTGAGCGCGCGGACGAGGTCGCCCTCACCCAGGATCTTGACCGGGGCGCGGCCCTTGATGAGGCCGTGCATCCGAAGGGCCTCCAAGGTCACCTCGTTCTGGTTCTTGAACACCCGGGTCAGGTCGCCGACCGAGAGGACTTGGAACGCGTTGCGGAAGGCGGTGTTGCGAAAGCCGCGCTTGGGGATGCGCCGCAGCATCGGGGTCTGGCCGCCCTCGAATCCGATCATCTTCCCGGCGCCCGAGCGGGACCGCTGTCCCTTGTGTCCCCGCGTCGCCGTCTTGCCGTGCCCGGACCCCAGCCCGCAGCCGATCCGCTTGCGCTTCTTGCGCGACCCCGGCGCAGGGCGCAGGGAAGCCAGGCCGTTGGGCGCCGCGGCGCCGCCGATATTCTCGGTCATCCGCGCCCCCTGAGCTTCATGATGTCATCCTTGGTCCTCAACTGCTTGAGAGCCTCCATCGTGGCGTAGATCATGCTGAAGGCGTTCGAGGAGCCCAGGCTCTTGGTCAGGATGTTCCTGATCCCGGCGGCCTCCAGCACCGCGCGGACGCCGCCGCCCGCGATGACGCCCGTCCCGGGAGCCGCGGGCTTCATCCAGACCTTCCCGGCCCCGAAAGTCCCAACGACCTCGTGCGGGATGGTCTGATGATAGAGAGGGAACTGGATCATGCTCTTGCGCGCGCGCTGGGCCCCTTTCTGGATGGAGAATTGGATGTCCTTCGCTTTTCCCAGGCCGCAGCCGACCCCGCCCTTCCCGTCGCCCACCACGACGAGCGCGCCGAAGGAGAACCTCTTTCCTCCCTTGACCACCTTGGAGACGCGGTTGATCGTCACGACGGTCTCCTTGAGGCCCAGGGCCTCGGACTCCGTCTGCCGGCGCGGGCCGCGGGAGCGGGGGCCTCCCCGTCCTCCGGGCGAGCCCCGGAATCCATGCTCCGCCCGCGCGGCCCCGGCGGCGGGCCCCCCGGGGGCGGCCGCGGGCTGCGGGGCGGCGGTCGATTCTTTCTCGGTTGACATGTTCACTCCTGGGTTAAATGCTCTTCGTTCCCATCCGCGGCTAGAAGGCGAGCCCGGCGGACCGGGCGGCGTCGGCCAGAGCCTTGATGCGCCCGTGATAGACCCGGCCTCCCCGGTCGAAGACCACGCGCTTGACGCCGGCCTTCATGGCAACCTCGGCGATGCGCTTGCCGGTCTCCTGCGCGTCGGCCAGGCTCTTGCGCGCCTTGCCCTCCGCGTCGGAACTCTCCCGGCTGCAGACGAAGGCGACCGTCTTGCCCTGCCGGTCGTCGATGACCTGGGCGTAGAAATATTTCAACGAACGATGCACCGAAAGCCGGGGGAGTTCCCCCGCCGCCTTCCTGATCTTATCGCGGGTGCGCCGGGTGCGGAGTTCGTAACGCGTCCTCTTGTCTTTCATATCGCCGATCCCCTTCTTACTTTTTCGCTCCGCCGCCGGCGCCGGCTCCCGCCGCGGTCTTGCCGGCCTTGCGCAGGATGCGTTCGCCTTGATATTTGATGCCGCTGCCCTTATACGGCTCCGGCTCCTTGAGCCCCCGCAGCCGCGCGGCGGTCTGGCCCACCAAGTCCTTGTCGGCCCCGCGCAGGATGAGGGTGGTCTGCTTCTTGTCCACCTCGATCTTGATCCCCTTGGGGATGGAGAACTCCACCGGGTGCGAGAATCCTATGATCAGCTTGAGCTTCTCCCCCTCGGGGATGGCCTTGAACCCCAACCCGACGATCTCCAGGGTCTTCGAGAAGCCCGTCTGCACGCCCGTCACCATGTTGGCCACGCGGGCTCGGGCCATCCCATAGAGGGCGCGCGCCCCGGGGCGGCTGAGGTCGACGGAGAGCAGCAGTTCCTCCCCCTTTTTCTCGATGGAGACGCACTCCGGGAGCTTCCGTTCCAATTCCCCCAAGGGCCCCTTCACGCTGACGGAGGACCCGCCCAGCTTCACCGAGACCGTCCCGGGCACCGGGATTGGCTGTTTTCCAATGCGGCTCATGTTGTCACCAGACCTGGCAGAGGATCTCTCCGCCCACTTTCTTGTCCTTGGCCTGCTTGTCCGTCAGGACGCCCTGGGGCGTCGAAAGGATGGTGACGGCGAAGCCGGCGCGGCTGCGGGGGATGTCCGAGTAGCCCCGGTAGATGCGCAGGCCGGGCCGGGAGACCCGCTTGATCCCGCGGATGACGGCCTCTTTCGAGGGGGAATATTTCAAGAACACGCGCAGCGTGCCGATGCGGTCGTCGTTGAAGAGGGTCTTGTAGTTGGCGATGAACCCCTCCTCCTTGAGGATGCGCACGATCTCCGCCTTCAGTTTCGAGAGGGGGATGTCGACGCGGTCCTTCGCTTTAAGATTCGCGTTGCGTATTCGGACGATCAAGTCGGAAATGGGGTCCATGTGCCTCTCCTACCAGGATGATTTGCGCACGCCCGGGAGCTGGCCCTGGTGCGCCATCTTTCTAAAACAGATGCGGCAAAGTCCGAAATCCCTCATGTAGCTGCGCGGACGGCCGCAGAGCTGGCAGCGGTTGCGGTAGCGCACCGCGAATTTCTGCGGCTTCTTCATCTTCGCGACCCATGCGATGGTGGCCATGATTGCTCCTAAGCCTTCTTCTGCCGCTTCTTGAAGGGCATCCCCATCCTCTCCAGAAGCTCGAAGCCTTCTTTGTCCGTCTTGGCCGTGGTGACGAAGGTGATGTTCATCCCGCGCGCCTTGTTGGTCTTGTCGAGATGGAGCTCCGGGAAGATCAGGTGCTCCTTGAGCCCCAGATTGAAGTTCCCCCGTCCGTCGAACCCGCGCGGCTCCAGCCCCCGGAAGTCCCGGATGCGGGGCATGGCGATGGACACGAGCCGGTCCATGAATTCGTACATCCGGTCGCCCCGCAGGGTCACGCGCAGCCCGATGGGCATCCCCTCGCGCAGCTTGAAATTGGAGATCGACTTCTTCGCCCTGCGCACCTGCGGGACCTGCCCCGCGATCAACGACAGCTCTTCTCGCGCCTGGTCGAGGGCCTGGATGTTTTCCTTGGCCTCGGAGACGCCGATGTTGATGACGATCTTGTCGATGTGAGGCACCTCGAAGGGGTTGCGGGCCGCGCCGTCCTGCAGGAAGGACGCGATGACCTCTTCCCGGTAGCGCAGCTTGAGCCTGGGAGCCTGGGCCGCCTTCTCGATCACGGATTCCACGGCGACTTTCGGCGTCTCCGCCCTCGCCGGCTTCGCCGGCGGCCGCGGAGGCTTGGGGGCGGCTCCCTGTTTGCTCTTCTCCTTCTCCTTCTCCGCCATTACAGTATCACCTCTTTGCACTTGCGGCAGATCCTCACGCGCTCGCCGCTGGCGAGCTTGTCGGCCTTGGGGCGGATGGCTACCTCGCACTTCGGGCAGACCAGCATGACCTTGCAGGCCGCGATGGGCGCCTCAACCTTCTGGATGCCGCCCGGCTGCCCCTGCTTGGGTTTGACATGCTTGGTGATCATGGCGACCTTGGAGACCAGGACGCGGCCCTCCCCCGGGTAGACCTTGAGCACCTCGCCCTTGCGGCCGCGGTCGCGGCCGCTGAGCACCAACACGGTGTCCTTCTTCCTGATCGCTAGGGACATCAGATGACCTCCGGCGCCAGCGAGATGATCTTGAGGAATTCCCGGTCGCGCAGCTCGCGGGCGACGGGGCCGAAGACGCGCGTGCCCTTGGGTTCGCCCTTGTCGTCGATCACGCAGGCCGCGTTGTCGTCGAAGCGCACATAGGAGCCGTCCCGGCGCAGGTGCTGGCGCCTCATGCGGATGATCACGGCCTTGACCACTTCCCCTTTCTTGATCGTCCCATGGGGGATGGCGTCGCGCACCGAGCAGACGATGATGTCCCCCAGCGACGCGTAGCGCCGGTGATGGCCGCCCAGGACCTTGAAGCATTGGAGCTTCCTCGCCCCCGAGTTGTCCGCCACGTTGAGGATGGTGCGCAATTGGATCATTTCTGCGGGACCTCCTCTCGGGGAGAAACCACCCTGGGCGCGGCCTTCACCACCCGCACCAGCCGCCAGCGCTTGAGCTTGGAGAGGGGGCGCGTCCCCGCGATCTCCACGAGATCGCCGAGATGGGACTCGTTCCCCTCGTCATGCACGTGGAACTTGCTCTTCTTGCGCATGATCTTCTCGTAGCGCGGGTGCCGGACCGTCCTCTCGACGGCCACGACCCGCGTCTTCTGCGCCTTGTCGGAGACGACCAGCCCCATGAACGCGTGGCGGCGCCCCCGTTCCTCTTCCCGCGCGACCGCTGTGGTTTTCATACGGCGCTCTCCTTCTCTCGGATCCAAGTCGAGAGCCGCGCGATGTTCCTGCGAACGACGCGCAGCTCCAAGGGGTTGGTCAAGGGCGTCACCTTGTGCTTGAAGCCCAGCCGGAAACGCTTCTCCTTGAGCTCTTTGATCTCCGCGCGGAGCTCCGCGGCGGAGAGGTTCCTCTTGGCGTCCTTGTCTTTGCTCTTCATACCAGATCCCGGACGACGAATCGGGTGCGGATGGGCAGCTTGTGGGCGGCCAGGGTCATCGCCTGCTGGGCGACCTCCACGGGCACTCCGTCGATCTCGAAGAGGATGCGTCCGGGCTTGACGACCGCGGCCCACTGCTCCGGAGCGCCCTTGCCTTTGCCCATGCGGGTCTCGGCGGGATGCTTGGTGATGGCCTTGTCGGGGAAGATGCGGACCCAAAGCTTGCCTCCCTTCTTCATGTGCCTCATGATGGCCACGCGGCTCGCCTCGATCTGGCGCGCGGTCACCCATTTGGGCTCCAGCGCCTTGAGCGCGTACTCGCCGAAGGCGATCTCGGCCCCCCGCTTGGCCACCCCTTTGATCCGGGGGTGGCTGTGGGGCTTGCGGTATTTGACTCTCTTAGGCATCAGCATGGGTCTGCTCCTTCGCTGCCGCGGGGGCGTCCTGCGCGGGCGCGGGTGCGGCCGCCGGCTCGGGCGCAAGGGCCTCCTCTTTCTTGGCGAGGCTCAAGAGGTCCTTGGGGCTCTTCGCGAAGAACTGCTTCTTGAATATCCACACCTTGACGCCGATGAGGCCCATCGTCGTATGCCCCTCGACCAAACCGTAATCGATGTCCGCGCAGAAGGTGTGCAGAGGCACCCGCCCCTCGCGCAGCCACTCCCGTCGCGCGATCTCCGAGCCGCCCAAGCGGCCCTTGACCTCGACCTTGATGCCCAGGGCGCCGGCCTGCATGGTGCGCTCGATGGCCCTCTTGATGGCCCGCCGATGGGCGATGCGCCGCTCCAACTGCATGGCGATCGCCTCGGCCACGAGGTGGGCGTCCAATTCCGGCTCCTTGATCTCCATGACGTTGATGAAGGTCTTGCGGTTGGTGAGCCCCTCGATCTGGGTCCGGATGGTCTCGATGTCCGCGCCGCGCTTGCCGATGACGACCCCGGGACGCGCCGTGTGGATGTTCACGCGCAGATAGGACCCCGCGCGCTCGATCCCCACCCAGGACACGGCGGCCAGGCGGAACCGGTCCCGCACCAGCCGGCGTATCTTGAAATCCTCTCCGATCAAGGCGGGCATGTCCCGAAGGGAGAACCACTTCGACTCCCAATCCTGGATGTAGCCCAGCCGGACCGACCTGGGATGTATCTTGTTGCCCATTATCCCCTCTCATCCGAGACGACCATCGTAAGATGGCAGACCTTTCGCTTGAAGGTCATCGCGCGCCCCTGGGGCGCCGGCAGGACGCGCTTGAGCTGGCCCATGGGGCCCTGCCCCACCCAGGCCGCCTTGACGAAGACCGAACCGGACTCGAGTTTCTTCCCGGCGCGGACCTGCAGGTTGGCGACGGCCGATTTGAGCGTCTTGGCGACCACGCCCGTCGCGCGCCTCGGGATCAGCGGCAGCAGGCTCTCGGCCCGGGCCACGGACTTCCCGCGGATCTGCCCGAGCACCTGGGCGACCTTGCGCGCCCCGTACCTCTGGAATCTGGCGTAAGCGGTGGCTTCCATCACGTCAACTCCGTGGCTTCTTTCGTATGGGCGATGCCATGCCCCTTGAAGGTGCGGGTGAAGGCGAACTCCCCGAGCTTGTGCCCCACCATCTGCTCCGTGACGTAGAGCGGCAGGAACTTCCTGCCGTTGTGCACGGCGAAGGTATGCCCGACGAACTCGGGGACGATGGTGCAGGAGCGGCACCAGACCTTGACCACCTTCTTCTCGCCCGCCCCGTTCATCTTCTGGACTTTCTCCAGGAGCTTCTTGTCCACGTACGGCCCTTTCTTCGTTGATCTGCTCATTGTTCCCTCAGTGCGGGGGTCTCCTTCATACCGGCACCGCCGCCATCTTGTTCCTCCGGCGGTCCTGCAGGATCATCCAGCCCCAGACTTTCTTCTTCTCGCGGGTCTTCAACCCCTTGGCGAGTTGGTTCCAGGGGGATTTGGGGTGGTTGCCTCCCTTGGATTTCCCGCGGCCGCCGCCGAGGGGATGGTCCACCGCGTTCATGGCCCCGCCGCGCACCGTGGGCCTTTCCCCTCTATGGCGCGTCCGTCCGGCTTTCCCATAATTGATGGTGTCGTGTTCGATGTTCGATATCTGTCCCAGCGTGGCCCGGCAGCCCCGGGGAAGGAGCCGGATCTCCCCGGAAGGCAGCTTGATGTGGGCGTAGGGGCCGTCCTTTCCCATCAACTGGGCCTGCGCCCCCGCCGAGCGGACCATCTGGGCGCCCTTGCCGGGGAGCAGCTCGATGTTGTGGATGAAGGAGCCGTCGGGGATATTCTCCAGGGCCAGCGCGTTGCCCGTTTTGATCTCGGCGCCGGAGCCGGAGGCCACGGCGTCCCCCACCTTCAGGCCGACGGGATGGAGGATGTAGCGTTTGTCCCCGTCGGCGTAATGGATCAGGCAGATGCGGGCGGACCGGTTGGGATCGTACTCGATGGACACGACCTTGCCCGGGACCCCGTCCTTATCCCTCTTGAAATCGATGAGGCGGTAGGAGCGCTTGTGCCCGCCGCCGATGTGGCGCACCATGATCGTCCCGGTGTTGTTGCGCCCGCCGGTCTTGCGCAGGCCGCGCGTGAGCTTCTTCTCCGGCCGGCTGCGGGTCAGCTCGGAGTAGTCCGCCGAGGTCATGTGCCGGCGCGATGGAGTGTAGGGCTTGAAGGACTTTACAGGCATTTTATCAGGCTCCCTGCTCGATGAGCTCGATGGAGTCTCCGGCCTTCAGGGTGACCACGGCCTTCTTCCAGTCGGGGCGGAAACCGCCGCCGCGTCCAAAACGGCGGAACTTGCCGCGCACGTTCATCGTGCGGACCTGGGTCACCGAGACCTTGAAGAGCTCCGACACCGCTTTCTTCACGTCGGTCTTGGAGGAGCCGGGGTGGACCTCGAAGACGTACTGATTGAACTTCTCCTTGAGCCAGGTGCTGCGCTCCGTCATCAAAGGGCGGACGATGTGGGCCGTCGGATCGAATTCTTTCTCTGGTTTCATGTTCAGTTCCCGAATTTCTCGAGCGCCGCCCGGGTGAGGATGAGGTTCCTGCAGGAGAGCACCTCGTACGCGTTGAGGTGCGCGACCAGCATGACCTTCAGCTTCGATATGTTGCGGGAAGCGCGGATGAGATTCTCGTCGTGCTGATCGGTGACGAGCAAGGAACGGGGATAGGCCTTTAGCGCGCGCAGGAGCGCGGCCACCTGCTTGGTCTTGGCCCCGTCGAGGGCCAGGTTCTCGACGATCCGGATGCTCCCGTCGCCGGCCCGGACGCTCAGAGCCTGGAGCAGCGCCTGCCGGTTCTTGCGCTTGGGCGTCTCCTGGCGCCAACTGCGATGGCGGGGGCCGCCGACCACGCCGCCCTTGCGCCAGAGCGGCGAGCGGATGGAACCCGCCCGGGCGCGCCCGGTGTGCTTCTGCTTCCAGGGCTTGCGGCCTCCGCCCCGGACCTCGCTGCGCGTCTTGGTGTGCGCGTCCCCCTGCCTCTGATTGGCCAGGTAGGCGGTGGACACCTCATGGAGGAACTCCCCGGAGGGCTTCAGGCCGAAAACGGCTTCCGGAAGGCCCACCTTCCCGACCTCCTCTCCCTTCATGTTCAAGAGCGCGATATCCATGGTCATCCTGCCCTCTATTTCTTGTCCGCGGCCTTAGCCTTGGTCTCGGCGGTCGCGCGCGCCTTGGCGCCGGCGCCCTTGATGATGTTGCCCATCTTGTCGCGCAAGACGGCCGGCCTCTTGGGAGCCACGTAGCGCTTTCGAGTCTTGACGGTCTCCAGGATGAGGACCTGGGACCCCTTCGGACCCGGAACGGCGCCGTTGAGATAGATCAGATGGTTCTGCTCGTCGACGGAGACCACCTCGATCTTGTGCGTGGTGAAAGTCCGGGCGCCATGGTGGCCGGCCATCCGCTGCCCCTTAAGCACCTTCCCCAGGGACCGGCGCGAGGTCAAGGACCCGGGCGAGCGCTGCTTGTCCGAGGCCCCATGGGACGCCGGGAGGCCGTGGAAGCCGTGGCGCTTCATCACCCCCGCGAAACCGCGGCCCTTGGACACGCCCTGGACGTCGACGTAATCCCCCGGGGAGAAACGCCCCGCGAGGTCCACGACCTGGCCTACCTTATATGTCTTGGCATCCGGGACCCGGACCTCCCTGAGCCACCGGACGGGAGAGACCCCGAATTGCTTGAATTGACCGGCCTCGGGCTTGTTGACGCCCTTGTCCGCCCGGGCGCCGAAACCCAGCAGGACGGCGTTGTATCCGTCCTTCGAGTCGGCCGTTTTGACGCGGAGCACGGGACATGGTCCGGCCCTCACCACCGTCGCGGAGCGAGACTCCCCCGCCTCCGTGAAGACGCGAGTCATGGCGAGCTTCTCGCCGATGAGGGCGCGGAATGTCGCCGGGGGCCCCCCCCCCGGCCCCCCCCCCCCCGCCCCGGCCCCCCCCCCCCC
>CAYWAR010000011.1:0-575 GCA_964455765.1 uncultured Elusimicrobia bacterium | reverse complement strand
TCGGGTTGTCTTGGGTCGTTTCGTGCGTTGTTGGGCGCGTATTGGCGCGGGCGCCCGCTCCGGGGGCGCCCCAACGGGGGCGGCTTCCGCCGCCGCGGATCCAGCCGCCGGTTTATCGGAAGATTCCTTATTATCTATTTCTTCATTCATAAATTTCACCAATCCAAGGTTCGAACGCTTCGGCTCGGCCTCAGAGCTTAATCTCCACATCGACTCCGGCCGGAAGGTCGAGCTTCATGAGCTCGTCGACGGTCCTGGAGGTCGGACTCTTGAGCTCGATGAGGCGCTTATGGATGCGCATCTCGAACTGCTCGCGCGACTTCTTGTCCACGTGCGGCGACCGGTTGACGGTGTACTTGCGGATGTGGGTGGGGAGGAGCACCGGCCCGACGATCACGGCCCCGGTGCGCCGCGCCGTCTCCACGATCTTGCCGACGCTCGAATCCAGGATGCGATGGTCGCAGGCTCGCAGCCGTATCCTGATCCTCTGCTGAGGCCCTACCGCGGGCTGGGTGGTCATTCGAGTATCTCGCCGACGACGCCCGCGCCCACCGTGTGCCCGCCCTCGCGGATCG
>CAYWAR010000010.1:0-16704 GCA_964455765.1 uncultured Elusimicrobia bacterium | reverse complement strand
GGGTCCCCCCCCCCCCGCGCCCGCGCGCGGGGGGGGGGGGGGCCCCCGCGACAGGGGGGCCTCGCTTGTGGAGCCTGCGACGTCTGCCTTGGGGAGACTAAGAGCCTTTCGGAGGAGGAAGCTCTTTTGACGGCCAAGAAAGTCCTGCGCGGGGCTTGGCGCCTGGAGGGGCGTTTTGGCACGGGCTATGCGGTCAATCTACTCCTGGGAAAAAGCGACGAGCGCATGGCGCGCAACGGACACGACGCCCTCCAGGTATTCGGCCTGCTCAAGGAGGCCGGCGAGGCGGCCGTCCGTTCGTGGATAGACCAGCTCATCGTGCAGGGCTTCTTGGAGGTGGTCGAGGAGCGGGAGTATCCGCTCCTGCGCATCACGCAAGCCGGAAAGGCGCTTTGCCGCGGCGAGGGGGCCGTGCGCCTGGGGGTTCCGGCTCCCGCGGCGGTGCGCGGCAAGAAAAAGTCCAAGGTCCTGAAAAAAGGCCTTGCCGGAGGCGAGGCGGTAGATGAGGGACTCTTCGAGCGCCTGCGCGCGCTCCGGCGCCAGATCGCGGAGAAGGCGGGCGTCCCGCCGTATGTCGTCTTCCACGACAGCGCCTTAGTCGAGATGGCCGCTCTAAAGCCTATAAGCCTGGATGCCCTGCGCGGCGTCAAAGGGGTGGGCGAACGCAAACTCGAACGCTACGGCGCGGCTTTCCTGGCCGTCATTTTGGGAGAACCACCGGAACCTTCGGTCGGCTGAAGCTTCTTATCTTCGAGGAGAGTGGGCACCGATCAGCGACTGCTCTTATGATCCTCATAGGCCTTCTGGATCGCATCGGAAAAGCCCTTCTTATCCATCTTTCCCGAAGCGATCTCCCGGGTGGCCGCCTCCAGTTCATCCTCACCGCCCATCACCGGATATCCGTTGATTTCGAGAAAAACCAGGGCGGTGGTCATTGCGGTTCTCTTATTCCCATCGACGAAAGGATGGTTCTGGGCGATATGAAAGGCGTAGGCCCCCGCCATCTCAAATGGAAATTCATGAAAGAACACATCTCCCGATCCACTCTGCGGCATGGCCAACGCCGACTCCAACAAAGCCAAATCCCGGACTCCGGGACTCCCGCCGAATGATCGGATCAAGTCTTCATGGAACTCCAAAACCTTTGAAAGGGTCAGGAACTTCGCGAGCATCAGTCCGCCAGTTTCTTTAGCGCGCGACCGAAGCGTTTCTTCACGGCTCTATAAGCCTTTGTCATCTCTTTGACCCTATCAGGATCGGAAACAGGCGAAATGACCAGATTCTTTCCATCAGTGCTTAGTTCCAACGGGGTGTTCGCTGAGATGTGCAGAAGGGAGAGGATCGCCTTGTCGATGACGATCGCCTCGCTGTTGCCTACCTTGGTGAGGAATTTGACCATGACAACCTCCGTTATTACATAGTTATTATAATGGTAATAACATTTTTTGTCAAGGAGTTGTTCGGGCGACCGGAGATCGGACCCCCATACAGCAGCGGAAGCGAAGAATATATCTCCCTCGGTCAGAAGAAACGCGAAGCGTTTGACTAGTCTTCAGGAATGAGGGCTTTGCGGTTGGGCTTGCCGGCGGCGAGCCAGCTCAGGTATTCCTGGATGAAGGGGTCGAGATCGCCGTCCATGACGGTCTGGATCTGGGAGGTCTCTTCGCCCGTGCGCAGGTCCTTGACCATCTGGTAGGGCATGAAGACGTAGGAGCGGATCTGGTGGCCCCAGGCGATGTCGCCCTTGGCGTCGTAGTGCTTCTCCATCGCGGAGCGCTTCTTGTCGAGCTCGATCTGGTAGAGCCGGGCCTTGAGCATCTTGATGCAGTTCATCCGGTTCTGGTGCTGGGAGCGCTCGGTCTGGCAGGCGACCACGATGCCGGTGGGAAGATGCTTAATGCGCACGGCGGTCTCCACCTTGTTGACGTTCTGTCCGCCCGCGCCGCCCGAGCGGAAGGTGGCGGCCTCCATCTCCGCGTCCGCGATCTGGATGTCGATCTCGTCCTCGATGTCCGGGAGCACGTCGCAGGAGGCGAAGGAGGTGTGCCGCCGCTTATTGGAGTCGAAAGGGGAGATGCGCACGAGGCGATGGACGCCGACCTCGCCCTTGAGCAGGCCGTAGGCGTTGGGCCCGCGCACGAACGCGCTCACGCTCTTGACCCCCGCTTCCTCGCCCTTGAGCATGTCGGTCAGGGCGAACTCGAGGCCTTTGCGCTCGGCCCAGCGGGTGTACATGCGCAGGAGCATCTCGGCCCAGTCGCAGGCTTCGGTGCCGCCCGCGCCGGCGTGGAGCGAGAAGATGGCGTCGGAGGAGTCGAACTCGCCGGAGAGCTTTAAGCGGGTGTCGAGGTCCGCGCTCACGCCCGCGGCCTTGCGCAGGCCCTCGCGCACTTCTTTCAACTCGCCTATGTCCTCGGCCTCCAGGGCGAGATCGAGATGGGCCTGAAGGTCGCCTAGGACGCGCGTGGCGTCGTCGAACTCCTTGACGGCCTTCTTCAGGTCGTTGAGCTCCTTGGAGAGCTTCTTGGCCTTGAGCGAGTCGGCCCAGAAGGAGGGGTCGGCGGCCGCGGCTTCGCGCTTGGCGGCCTCCTCGCGCTTCTTGGGGATGTCGAGGAGCTTGCCCACGGACTCCAGCTTGGAACGGATCTGGGCCAGGGACTCCTGCGCCTCGCGGAACTGCGGGTCAGCCACTGCGATCCCTCCCGTGCTTCTCTAAACCGATCTCGATCGTCCGCGCGTGAAGCGCGACCGTGTCCTCGATGCGCGCGGCGTAGCCGCCTCCGAGCGTGATGACGACGGGCGCCTTGCGCCCGAAGCACGCCGAGAACACCGCCTCGTCCCTGGCCGCCAGCCCCGCGCGACTCAGCTTGAGGCCGCCCAGAGCGTCGCCTTCCCAGCAGTCGACTCCGGCCTGGTAGAGGGCGAGCTTGGGCCGCGCGTCATCGAGGAAAGGCCCCAGCCGCTCCGAGAGGAGTTTAAGATATTTTTCATCGCTTGTCCCGGCGGGGAGGCCGATGTCCACGGTGCCCGGAGGCTTGACCGCGGGATAATTATCCTCCTGGTGCATGGAGAAGGTGGCCACAAGGGGGTCTTTGGCGAAGATGGAGGCCGTGCCGTTGCCCTGGTGGACGTCCAAGTCGATGACCGCGGCGCGAATGCCCGGGTCCTCGCGCTGGAGGACGCGGATGGCGACGGCGAGGTCGTTGAACACGCAAAAGCCCTCGCCGTGGTCGGCGAAGGCATGATGCGCCCCTCCCCCCACGTGCACGCCCAGGCCGCGATCGAGCGCGTGCCTTGCCGCGAGCAAGGTGCCGGCCGCGGCCTTGGAATGCGCCTTGGCCAGGGCCTTGGACCAGGGAAGCTCCATGAGCATCTCATCGTCAAGGTTGGTGCGGCCCTCTAGGATCTTCCCCACCCACTCGGGGGTATGGGCGAGGAGCAGGTCGCTTCTGGAGGCTTCGCCCGGGTCCACGAAGTCCGCCTGCCGGGCGAGGCCTCGCTCCTTGAGCAGGCCGCAGACGAGTTCGAATTTCCGGGTGGGGAAGACATGCGCGCCGATGTCTACCACATAGTCCGGTGAGAAGACGAACATCATGCCGTCTTTCGGCTCAGGATAAAGACCAGGGCGGTGACGAAAGCGATGCAGAGGAAGCCGAACCAATCGCCGTGGCGGGAATAGAAGGAGCCCTTGGGGAAGGCTCCTTCGTCGTTTAGCCGCGCCTCCAGGCGGGCCGGGGCCAGGAAGGGCCCGCGCGCGAGCACCCTGCCGTAGGGGTCGATGACCGCGGAGACTCCCGTGTTGCCGGCCCTGAGCACGGTGATGCGGTTCTCGATGGCGCGAAAGACGTTGACCTGGAAATGCTGGAGCGGGCCCCAGGTGTCCTTGTACCAGCCGTCGTTGGTGAGATTGGCCGCGACGCGCGCTCCGCGGGAGGCGTCCAGGCGCACCCAGCGCGGGAAGACGGACTCATAGCAGATGTTGACGGCCAGGGGACCCAAGGGCGTGGCCATGAGCGTCTGGGCGGCTTGCCCGGGCTCCATGTCCCACATGCCGCCCAGGAGAGGCACGGCGCCTTGCAGCCATGTCCGCAAGGGGACGAACTCCCCGAATGGAACGAGCTGCCTCTTGTTGTAGAGGGCCTCGGGCCTGCCCTCGGCCGAAAAGAGAACCGCGGAGTTATGCTCGCGCGAGCCCATGCGCGTCACCGCGCCCAGGAGCACCGGAGCCTTGGCCTGGCGCGCCAGGGAGGCGGCCCAGCGGGAGTTCTCGGGGTCGTCGAGCCAGCCCGGAACCGAGGATTCTGGCCAGAGGATGAGGGCGGGCGCGTCCTTGCGCTCGCGAGCCATGAGCCCCTCGATGGTCCGGCGTATGTCCGGCGCGGAGTCCGCGTCCCATTTCCGGTACTGGTCTATGTTGGGCTGGATGATCTCCACGATATGGCCCGGGACTATCTCCCTCTTCGAAAGGATGAAAGTCCCATACGAGGCCCAGGCGGCCAGCAGGAGCGCGCAGAGCCCGAGGTTGATTCGGGCGGTTTTCGCGCGGTCGCGAAGGAAGGACTCCCAGCAGGCGTTCCAAAGCAGGATGAGGAAGCCCAACGCATGGGGGCCGAAGACGGCCGAACCCTGGAGCAGGAAGAGGTTGGGCCATTGGGTGTAGGCGAGGAGGTCGAAGCCTAGCCTGGGGGTCCAGGCCGCGCACGCGCTCTCGATGGCCGCGAGCAAGGCGGCCAGGGCCCAGGGAAGTGACCAGCCCGGCAGGCGGTCGATGAACACCCGGGAGAAGAAAGCGAAGACGCCCCAGTTTAAGCCCAGGAGCGCGCAGAGCCCCGCCAAGGCCGCGGCCGAGACCGGCACGGAAAGGCCGGCGAAGCGGCAGGTGAGGTAGATCCAATGGAGGGCCACGCCGCAGAAGGCGGCGCCGAAAGCCCAGCCGAGGCCGAAAGAGGCGAGAGGACTTCGCGAAACGCGCAGTCGCCGGAGGAGGATCGCGGGCGCGCACCAGGCGAAGGCGGTCAGGCCCGGTTTGGGGAGGCAGAGGCCCAGCGCCGCTCCGGCTAGGACGACAACGATAAGAGAAATGACCGGAGGAATCGGACCGGTATGAGATTTTCGAATCATATCAGGGGAACTTTTCAGCGAGTATTCCGTACTTGGGGATGGGTCTGCGGGGTAGTTCAACGGTAGAACGCCCGCCTGTCAATCGGAAGATGCGGGTTCGACTCCCGCCCCTGCAGTCACCATGAGAACCATGGCCATCCGAAACAGGCGGGGCCATGGTTCTCGAACTCATGCGGCAAGAGGCATTGACATACACGGACATGGGCATTACACTATGTCCGACAGGCGGGAATGTTGGACTGCCCTAGGCCCCGGGAAACCGGGGCCTCTTCTTTTCACGCTCCGCAGCACTTCTTGTATTTCTTCTTGCTGCCGCAGGGACAGGGGTCGTTGCGGCCGATCTTCTTGGGCACGGCGGCCGGAGAAGGCGCCTTGCCCTGGGCCTGCGGCCCGCGCAGGATGGAGGCCGGCCGCAAAGAGGGAACTTGGCCATCGGCCGCGCCCTCGACCATGGCCGTGGGCGGAGGCGGCGGGGGCCGGCGCGGGGCCTGGACGCGGAAGAGGTATTCGACGGTCTGCTCGCGGATGCGGTCGAGCATGACGTTGAAGAGGCCGAAGGACTCGCGCTGGTACTCGACCTTGGGATCCTTCTGCGCGTAGGCGCGCAGATGGATGTACTTCTTCATGTGGTCGAGGTCGTAGAGGTGGTTCTTCCAGGCCTGGTCGATCATCTGGAGCAGGACCATCTTCTCGACCTCGTGGAAATCGAAGCCCGCGAAGTCCTCCTCGGCGCGTTTCTGGTAGGCCGAGCGGACCTTCCCATTGAGGTCGGCGAGCAGCGTCTCCTGGTCGAGGGCGCGCAACTCCTCGGCGGAGGGATGGAAGGGGAGGGCGAAGACCCGTTCCAAGTACACCGCGAGGCTGGCGATCTCCCAGGCCTCGGGGTAAGCCTCCTTGGGGGCCCATTGCCCCACCTTCTCGGCGAGCTCCTCCTCCATCATCTTGTCGAGGTGCGCGCTCACGTCCTTGCCGTCGAGCACCTGGTTGCGCAGGCCGTAGATGACCTCGCGCTGCTTGTTCATGACGTTGTCGAAGTCGAGGAGCTGCTTGCGGATGTCGAAGTTGTGCGTCTCCACGCGGCGCTGGGCCCCCTCGATCTGGCGCGTGACCAGCGGGCTCTCGATGGGCTCGTCCTCGGTCATGCCCAGCGTCTGCATGAGGCCGCTGATGCGCTCGGAGCCGAAGAGGCGCATGAGCTCGTCGTCTAAGGCCAGGTAGAAGCGCGTGGAGCCGGGGTCGCCCTGGCGGCCGCAACGGCCGCGCAGCTGGTTGTCGATGCGCCGCGCCTCGTGGCGCTCGGTGCCCAGGACATGGAGCCCGCCCAGCTCGACGACCTTCTTCTGGTCCTCCAAGTCCGGGGGACTGCCGCCCAAGATGATGTCGGTCCCGCGGCCGGCCATGTTGGTGGCGATGGTGACCATGCCCTTCTTGCCCGCCTGGGCGATGATCTGGGCCTCCATCTCGTGGTACTTGGCGTTGAGGACCTGATGCGGGATGCCCTTGGCACGGAGCATGGCCGCGATCTTCTCCGACTTCTCGATGGAGCGGGTGCCCACCAGCACCGGGCGGCCGACCTTCCAGAGCTCCTCGATCTCGCCGATGATGGCCTTGTCCTTGGCGCGCTCGTTGAGCCAGATGATGTCCGGGAAGTCGGTGCGGACGTTGACGCGGTTGGAGGGTATTTCGACGACGTCGAGCTTGTAGATCTCGTAGAACTCGTCGGCCTCGGTCATCGCCGTGCCGGTCATGCCCGCGACCTTGTCGTAGAGCTTGAAGAAGTTCTGGAAGGTGATGGTGGCCAGGGTCTGGTTTTCGCCGCGGGGCGGGAGCATCTCCTTGGCCTCCACGGCCTGGTGCAGCCCCTCGGACCAGCGCCGTCCCGGCATGAGGCGGCCGGTGAACTCGTCGACGATGATCACCTCCCCGTCCTTGACCACATAATGCACGTCGCGCTTGTAGAGGTGGTGGCCGCGCAGGGCCTGGGTGATGTGATGGACCCAGGCGCCCTGGAGGTCGTCGTAGAGGCTGGTCAGGCCCAGGAGGTTCTGCGCCTTGTCGATGCCCTGGTCGGTGAGGATGGCGCTGTGGTTCTTCTCATCGACGATGGCCTCGAAGCCCTTGCCGAGGTCCTCGCCCGTGTATTTGGACTGGATCTCCTCTTCCTCGGTGACGAAGCGGATCTTGAGGTGCGGGATGATGCGGTTGATGAGCACGTAGCGCTCGGTGGTCTCCTCGGCCGGGCCGGAGATGATCAGCGGGGTGCGGGCCTCGTCGACCAGGATGGAGTCCACCTCGTCGACGATGGCGTAGTGGAGTGGCCGCAGGACGCGGTCGCCGGCGCGCACGACCATGTTGTCGCGCAGATAGTCGAAGCCGATCTCGTTGTTGGTCACGTAGGTGACGTCGCAGGCGTAGGCCGCGCTGCGCGTCGCGTTGTCTATGTCGTGCTGGACGAAGCCCACGGTGAGCCCCAGGTAGCGGTAGATGGGGCCCATCCACTCGCTGTCGCGCTTGGCCAGATAGTCGTTGACCGTGACTACGTGGACCCCGCGGCCCATGAGGGAGTTGAGATAGACCGGGGCCGTGGCCACCAGCGTCTTGCCCTCGCCGGTCTTCATCTCGGAGATGCCGCTCGAATGGAGCACCATGCCGCCCAGCATCTGCACGTCGAAGTGGCGCAGGCCGATGGCGCGCCGGGAAGCCTCGCGGGCCAGGGCGAAGGCCTCGGGGAGCACCTCCTCGAGCGCCGCGTTGACGCGCTTGACCCGCTCCTCCTTCTCCAGGCCCTGGGGCATGCCGGAGAGGGATTCCTTCACGCGCTCGCGCAATTCCGCGGTCTTGGCCGGGAAAGCCTCGGGGGGCAGGGCCTGCGTCTCGGCTTCGAGGGCGTTGATGCGCTCGAGCATGGGCTGGAGCTTCTTGATGCGCCGCTCGCTGGGCGTGCCGATGAGCTTGTAGACGAGTTTGTCGATCATAGGTGCCGAACTCGGGAGAATCCCATGATTCTCCCGAGTTCGGCCATTTTATCACTTAATGCAAAGGAAAAGCCCCGGCGGCTCGGCCGGGGCTCGTCCATGCCTCACGGATCGTGAGCGCCCTGACCGGGTCAGGGCGCTGGTCTACACTTTCCTGACGTTGGCCGCCTTGGGACCCTTCTCCGATTCGACCACGTCGAACTCGACGGCCTGGCCTTCGGCCAGGGACTTGAACCCGTCACCGGCGACGACGCTGAAATGAACGAACACGTCCCCCGTCCCGTCGTCCTTGGTGATGAACCCGAAGCCCTTCTGGTCGTTGAACCACTTGACCTTGCCTTTCACGTCCCCCCTCCACCGTTTTTGAGGATAACAGGGGCATCCCTATTTTTCAAGGCCCCTGTTGAAAAATCGGCGTCCATAGGGTACCCTTATGGATACCCTATGAAGAAAGCCGCGTTCCTCTCCTGCCTGCTCCTGGCCCCGCCGCTGGGGGCGTTCGAGTTCCCCCTCACCCGCAACCAGAGGGTCCAGAAGCTGGTGGAGCAGGGCCAACAGCGCATCAACCAGGGGGAATTCCTCCAGGCCGCGGAACTCTGCGCCCAGGCCCTGGACCTGCGCGCGGACTGGGCCCCGGCCTACCTCTGCCGCGGCGAGGCGCGCATGAAGAACGGGGACCCGGACGCGGGCAAGGACGCCGAGCGGGCCTTGACGCTCGACCCCAAGAGCGGGGAAGCCTACCGGGTGCTGGGGATCATGGCCTTCGAGGTGGGCGACCACAAGGGCGCGGTGGAGGATTTTGACAAGGCCCTGGCGCTCACCAAGCTCAAGCCCGACGAGGTCCCCTCGATCTACTACTACCGCGCGCGGTCCAAGATGCATCTCAACGACCTGCAGGGCGCGCTCAAGGACTGCGAGCGCGGCCAGGCGGTGCTGACCGGGTTTGCCGGCAACTACTCGGACTGGAGCTTCTACTCCCTGCGAGCCGACATCCAGCGGCGCATGGGCAGGACCGAGGACGCGGACAAGGACGAGCGCCGCGTCGTCGACCTCCTCGACCAGCGCATCCGGCGAAAGCCCGACCAGGCGGCCGAGTACCTGCGCCTGCGCGCGGAATCCCACACCCTCCTGCGCGAGTACGACCAGGCCGCCCAGGACCTGGGAACCGTCATCGCGCAAA
Source organism: uncultured Elusimicrobia bacterium (assembly GCA_964455765.1). Classification (GTDB taxonomy): domain Bacteria; phylum Elusimicrobiota; class Elusimicrobia; order UBA1565; family UBA1565; genus CAYHRV01. The sequence continues at coordinate 7,428 of CAYWAR010000010.1, read as the reverse complement.
GCACCGGGGATGTGGCGGGCCTGACCTCGCGGGCGGACGCCTACATCAGCGCCGAGCGCTTCGGCGCCGCGATGGAGGACCTCGACAAGGCCCTCCAGCTCGATCCCAAGCATCTCCCCGCGCTGAAACTGCGCGCCTACGCGCGGCTGAGGATGAACCGGGACGCGGAGGCCGTGGCGGATCTCGACGAGTACCTGGACTCCCGGCCCACCGACGGGGCCGCCCTGGGCTACCGGGGCATCGCGCGGTTGAACCTGGAGCGCTTTGCCCCGGCCCTAGAAGATCTCGAGAAGGCCCAAGTCCTCATCCCGGGCGACTCGCAGGGCCTGGAAGGCCGCAAAGCGTACGCCTACGCCATGCTCGGACGCCACCCGGAGGCCTGGGAGTCCTCGCTCAAGTCCCTCTCCAAGCACCCGGAGAGCTTCTCCGCCCACATGGCCAAGGCGCGCTCGGGCGTGGCGCTCGGGCGCTGCGCGCAGGCCGCACCGTCTTTGGACTGGCTTGTGGAACGGGTCACGGATTCGGGCACCTATGTGGACCTGCGCGCCTCCTGCCGCTGCGCGCTGAAGGATTTCACCCGCTGTCTGGCCGACTCGGAGAAGGCCGTGCGGCTCTCGCCCGAGTCGGGGCTCATGGCCCTGAACCTATGGGCCCGGCACATGGACTGGCGCGTCGCCGAGCCCGTTAAGGAAGATCTAGAGGCGCTCAGGAAGTCCCGGCGGCTCTACCGGAGCGCCCTGCTCAAGGCCCCCTCCATCAAGGCCCCCGAGCAGACGCGCCACCTCAAGGCCCTGTTGCGCCTGGCCGAGAAGGTCCCGGCCGACGCGGTGGAGGAGAAGGCCCAAGCCCTCAAGGAAGCGCGGACCTTGAGCGAGACCCTGCTGAAAAAGTCCCCCAAGGACGGGGAATTGCGCAAGCTCTCCGCCCGCGTGAAAGCCCTGCTCAAGCCTCCCAAAAACACGAAGCTCCCTAAATCAAGAAAAACGCGATAGTGTCCTACGCGGCGCACAAAGTGCGCTGCGCGTCTTCAAGGTTGCGCCCGACGGGCGCATCCATTCGAAACGCACAGCGACTTTCGTCGCTGTGTTTATCGGCAGAAATCGGCGGGCGGGTCCTGTTGGATGAAGGTCTCGCGGAACCAGGTCTGCTCCGAGACGGCCTGACCCTCCAGGCTGTCATCGCCCTCGAGGCTGAACCCCTTGTACTTGACCTGGATGTAGTGCGCGTATTCGTGGGCCAGGGAATCGTCCAAAGCGCGCTTCATGCGGCGGTAGTACTCGGCCTCATCGAGGAGATAGACTTCGTTCTTGGCGACGATATAGGCGTTGAGGAACACCTCGGGCCGCATGTTCCACTGGGGCTCGACCGCGTCCTGGAACTGCTTGAGCGGGGTCTTGCTCCCATAGTATACGGCCGGGGCCGGAATGTCCGGACGCAGGGCGACGCCCATGTGGGCGGCCACGGCGCGCAGGATGCAGGCCTCGCCGTAGCGCAGGAGCGCGGCTTGGGGCTTCTTGCGGCGCTCCGAAACCGCGGCGCGCGCCTGCGCCGCGCCCTCGCTCAAAGCGGCGTTGAATTCCACGACGACCTGCGCCTCGGCGCAGGTCCGCAAGAGCAGGAAAGCCAGCGCGGCGAGGGAAAGCTTCTTCATATGCATAGGGTAACGGACCCGGCGGCTCCCCGCCTGGGCCCGAGGGCCCCCCCGCGCACGGGACCATCGGCGGTATGCTAAACTAGCCTTCGATGAAAGTCATCGGAGTCGGCATCGCCGGGCTGGGCAACGTGGGCAGCGAGGTCGTCCGGCTGCTGCTCTCCCGGGGAGCGGATTTCCGCAGGACCTTGGGCGCGGAGCTCAAGCTCTCGGTGGTCTGCGACCGGGGGGTCTCGGCCGCGGCGCGCAAGCTGGAAATCCCCTCCTCGGTCCGGCGCAGCCGGCGCGCGCAGGACCTGGTCGCGCGCAACGACGTGGACATCGTCGTCGAGCTCCTCGGCGGAATGGACGGGGCGCGCGCGCTGGTGCTCTCGGCCCTGGCCAAGGGCAAGCGCGTGGTCACGGCCAACAAAGCCCTGCTCTCGCGGCACTGGGATGAGGTCTTCGCCGCGGCGAGCGAGGGGAACTCGGCGCTGCGCTTCGAGGCCTCGGTCGCGGGCGGCATCCCCATCATCCAAGCCGTGGAGGAGGGGCTCTCGGCCAACCGCATCCGCTCCGTGCTCGGCATCTTCAACGGCACCACGAACTACATCCTCTCCGAGATGGCCCACGCGGGCCTCGAGATGGAGGACGCCCTGCGCCAAGCCCAGCGCCTGGGCATGGCCGAGAAGGACCCGACCCTGGACTTGAACGGCAGCGACACCCAGCACAAGCTCTCGATACTCGCCTCTCTGCTCTCGGGCGCGTGGTTCCGCACGGACTGGATCGCGCGCGAGGGCATCGAGAACGTCCAGGCCGAGGACTTGCGCTTCGGCGTGGAGAAGCTCTCGCGCACGGTGCGCCTCATCGGCACCGTGGCCTTCGACTGGTCCTCCTCGCCGGTGAAAGTCGAGGCCCACGTGCGGCCCACCCTGGTCCCGCTCAAGCACCCCCTGGCCGGGGTGCATGGCGGCTACAACGCGGTGCTCGTGCAGGCCTCCGCGGCCGGGGACCTCATGTTCTACGGCAAGGGGGCCGGGCCGGGGCCGGCGGCGAGCGCGGTGCTCGCCGACATACTCCATTTCGCGCGCGAGCTGGCCGGCGGCGAGCAGAGGCTCTCGGCCCCGCCGGAAAAAGAGACGGTCAAGGCGCGCGTGCGCGCGGTGCCGGAGTCCGACTCGGCCTTCTACCTCAAGCTCCGCCTAAAGGACAAGCCCGGGGCCCTCTCCGCGGTCACGGGCGCGCTGGGGCGCGAAGGCATCTCCATCTCCCAGATACACCAGGACAAGCCTTCGGCCAGCGCGGTCCCCGTGATGATCGCCACCCACTCCACCTCCAGGCGCGCCCTGGACCGCGCCCTGGCCTCGGTGCTGCGCCAGAGCGCGGTATCCGGACGGCCCACGGTCCTGCGCCTGCTCCCGGAGTAGAACGCATGGCTTCCAAGCCGCGCCAGGGGCTCATCGCGAGATACCGCTCCCTTCTCCCCATCGGTCCCAAGACCCCGGTCATCACCCTCCTCGAAGGAGGGACCCCGCTGGTCCCGGCGCCCCGGCTCTCGGCCGCCCTGGGCCTTGGGCCCGAGTGCGTCCTCCTCAAACTCGAGGGCCTTAACCCCACCGGCTCCTTCAAGGACCGGGGGATGACGCTGGCCGTGTCCAAGGCCGTGGAAGCGGGCGCGCGCGGCGTGCTCTGCGCCTCCACCGGGAACACCTCGGCCTCGGCCGCGGCGTACGCGGCCCGGGCGGGCCTGCGCTGCGCCGTGCTCCTGCCGGCCGGGGGAGTGGCCGCGGGCAAGCTGGCCCAGGCCTTCATGCACGGAGCCTCGGTGCTGGCCGTGCGCGGCAATTTCGACGAGGCCCTTGCGCTGGCGCGCGCCGCGGCCGAGCGCACGGGCTGGACCCTGGTCAATTCGGTCAACCCTTTCCGCCTGGAAGGCCAGAAGACCGGCGCCTTCGAGGTCGTGTCGGACTTGGGCCGCGCCCCGGACTATCAGTTCATGCCCGTGGGAAACGCCGGGAACATCACGGCCTATTGGATGGGCTACCGCCAATGGCACGGCCTCCACAAGAGCGGCCTGCCCAGGATGATGGGCTGGCAGGCCAAGGGCGCGGCGCCGCTGGTGCTGGGCAGGCCGGTGGAGCATCCCAAGACCATCGCCAGCGCCATCCGCATCGGCAAGCCCGCCTCCGGGGACAGGGCCCTGGAAGCGGCGCGGGACTCCGGCGGCTCCATCGGCGCGGTCAGCGACGCGGAGATACTCTCCGCCTACCGGCTCCTGGCCGCGGCCGAAGGCGTCTTCTGCGAGCCCTCCAGCGCCGCCGGAGCGGCCGGGCTCATCCGCTTCGCCAAGGGCGGCGGCCTGCGCCGCGCGCCCAAGGGCCTGCGCATCGTCTGCATCCTGACCGGCAACGGGCTCAAGGACCCCGACACCCCCAAGACCTTCAAGCACCGTGTGCGCGAGATCCCGGCCGATGAAAAGGCCTTGGCCGAGGCCTTGCGCTCATGAGCCGCGACTCCAAGCCGCGAGGACGCGCCATCCGGGTCCGCGTGCCGGCCACCACCTCCAACCTCGGTCCGGGCTTCGACGTGCTCGGCATGGCGCTCAAGCTCTACAACGAGCTCGAACTGACCGCGCTCGACGCTCCGGAGGGGCTCGTCCTCGAGATCGAGGGCGAGGGCGCCTCCTCGCTTCCCTGCGGCGAGGGCAACGCCGCCCTGGAGGCCTTCCGGGCCGCCCTGCCCAAGGGCTGCACGCCGCGGGCCTTGCGCCTGCGCATGAAGAACCGCATCCCCCTGGGCCGGGGGCTGGGCTCGAGCGCCGCGGCCAGGCTGGCCGGCCTGCTCGCCGGCGGAGCCGTGCACGATTTCAAGGAACGGTCCCTCGATTGGCTCATCCAGGAGGCATGCCGCAGGGAAGGCCACCCCGACAACACGGTGCCGGCCTTCTACGGCGGGCTCTGCGCCTCCTTCAAGGACGGGGCGAGCTTCCGCCACCTGCGCCTGAAGCTCCCCAAGGGGCTGGGCGTGAGCGTCTGCATCCCGGATTTCCAGGTCTCGACGGAGAAGGCCCGCGCCCTCCTGCCCCGCAGGGTGGACCTGCGGGACGCGGTGAGCAACTCCTCGCGCTTGGCCCTGCTCATCGCCGCGCTCGAACAGGGCCGCTTCGGCTGGCTCAAGCTCGCCATGCGGGACTCTCTTCACCAGCCCTACCGCAAGCGCCTGGTGCACGGCATGGATTCGGTGATCGCGGCCGCCGAGCGCGCCGGAGCCTTCGGCGCGGCCCTCTCCGGCTCCGGGCCGGCCATCCTGGCCCTGACCCCCAAGGGCGCGGCCCAGGCGCGCGTGGGCCGGGCCATGGAAAAGGCCTTCGCGCGGGCCGGAGCCAAGAGCCGGGCGCTTGCCCTGGAGATCGACACCGAGGGCGCGCGCGTGGAGATCGCCTCGTGAGGCCCATCCTCGTCATGAAGTTCGGGGGGACCTCCGTCGCCGACCCGGAGAAGGTCCAGCTCGCGGCCGCTCGCGCCATCGCGGCCCGCAAGGCCGGTGCGGGCGTGGTGGTGGTGGTCTCCGCCCCGGGCGAGATGACCGACGAGCTCATCACCCTCGCCCACCGGGTCGCCAAGGACCCCGACGCGCGCGAGCTCGACGCGCTCATGGCCACCGGCGAGCAGATCGGCATCGCGCTATTTGCCATCGCCTGCCGCGACCGGGGGGCGCCGGCCATCTCCCTGACCGGCCCCCAGGCGGGCATCTACGCCGACGATCGGCATACCCGCTCCACGATCACGGCCATCAAGCCCGATAAGATACGCGCCGAGCTCAAGGCCGGGAAGATCGTGGCCGTGGCCGGGTTCCAAGGCCTCAACGCCAAGGCGGACATCACCACGCTCGGGCGCGGGGGCTCGGACCTGAGCGCCGTGGCCCTGGCCGCGGTGCTCAAGGCCGAGGGCTGCGAGATATTCACGGACGTGAAGGGCGTCTACACCGCGGACCCGCGCATCGTGGCCGACGCGCGCAAGCTCCCCTTCATCAGCTACGAGGAGATGCTCGAGCTGGCGGCCTCGGGCGCGCAGGTCATGCAGGCGCGCTCCGTCGAGGTGGCAAGGCGCTTCGGCGTGCGCATCCACGTCCGCTCCGCTTTCCACGATGTCCCGGGGACCTGGATCGTCCCCGCCAAGGAGATCTCCATGGAAGAAGCAGTGGTCTCAAGCCTGGCCCTCGACAAGGGCGAAGTGCGCCTGAGCATCGTGGAGGTCCCCGACCGGCCCGGCATCGCGGCCGACGTCCTGGCCCGCCTGGCCGAGAGGGACATCCCGGCCGACATGATCGTGCAGTCGGCCCCCACCCACGCGGGGGTCAACGACATCTCCTTCATGACCCCCCGCTCTTTCGCCGCCCAGGCCAAGGCGGCCCTGGAGTCCCTGGCCGGCGAGCTCAAGGCCAAGCGCGTGGACATCCATGAGCAGGTGGCCAAGGTCACGGTGGTGGGCACGGGCTTTCGCCGCCACGCCAAGGTGGCGGCGCGCGTGTTCGGGGTCCTCGCCAAGAACGGGATCAACATCCAGATGATCAGCACATCCGACCTCAAGATCAGCTGCGTGGTGGACCAGAAGCACGCGGAGCCCGCGCTCAAGGCCCTGCACAAGGCCTTCCATCTTTCACGGGGAGGACGGCGATGACATTCTCCTTGCCGCTGCTGCTGGTCCTCTGCTCCGGAGCCCGGGCGCAGAACGCGGCCCCGCGTGGGCCGGAGGAGGGCTTCGCGCTCGACCTCACCCGCATCGAGCTCTCGGCCCGGGAGGGCTCGGCGGGCCTGCGCGCGAGGATGTCGGGCGAGGGACTCTCCCACGAGGAGGCCCTGCGCCTGGTGCTGGGCAAGCTCGCGGGCTCCGGGGTGGGCGAGGAAGCCGTTCGCGCCGCGTTCTCGGACCCGCAGACGCGTGTGGTGCCCGAGATCGTCGAGCGCTTCGGCAAGCCGGCCGAGGGCATGCCCTACGAGCAGTACCGCAAGATATTCCTCACCGAGGCGACCATCGAGGGAGGGGCCCGGCTCGTGCGCGAACGCGCGGCCCTGCTCGCGGAGGTCTCGGCGCGCACCGGGGTGGACCGCCACCTGGTGACCGCGCTCGTCGGCGTGGAGACGCGCTACGGCACGCGCACCGGGCAGTTCACGGTGTTCAACGCCCTCTACACCGCCGTGCGCGCCGTGCCCAAGCGCTCGGCCTGGGCCGCGGGCGAGCTGGCGGAGCTGCTCAAGCTCTGCCGCGCGGAGAACCTCCCGGCGCATCAGATACTGGGCTCTTATGCCGGGGCCTTCGGGTTCGCCCAGTTCATCCCTTCGAGCTTCAACCGCCTGGCCGTCGACTTCGACGGCGACGGCCGCAAGCGCTGGAACGAGTGGCCCGACGTGCTGGGCAGCGTGGGCAACTACCTCGCGCGCGCCGGCTACAAGACGGGCGGGTCCTTCGAGCGCGGCTCGGCCAACTGGAACGCGATCTACGCCTACAACCACGCCGACAACTACGTGCGGGTGGTGCTGGAGCTCAGGCAGGCCGTGCTCGAGCGCTCGGGCGCGCCGCAGGCCTTGGCCGCCTGCGAGAACGAAGCCTGCGACGACATCCTTTGAGTCGGCCTTGACAAGACGGCACAGGCCTGATATATACATGTAGTCTCAATCATCCGACCTGGAACGCCGACCGGGTTCCAGGTCATTTCTTTGTATCGATTTCAATGGAAGAAGAAGAGCCGGGGCCTCCGCCCCCACGCATCCTGACGACCATCTCGCACCTCGAGTGGCT
>CAYWAR010000009.1:9721-16801 GCA_964455765.1 uncultured Elusimicrobia bacterium | reverse complement strand
AGAGGATGGCGGCCAGGCCGAAGGCGATGGAGGCCAGGGTGATGGCCGTCCGGCGGCGGTTGCGCCAGATGTTGCGCCAGGCGAGCTTGGTCACTTCTGGAGGCGGCTCAAGCTGAAGAAGGAATCCGCCAGCTCCACGTCGAAGTCGATCTCCTTGTAGTCGAGCACCGTGCGCCGGCCCGGGTGGCGCGTGGGGCGGCATTCGAGCTGGGTCGGCACCCGGCGGCCCTCCATGAGCCGGATGTTCGAGAGCGTGATGGAGCGGATGAGCTCGCCGCGCTCGCTATAGTCCTCCTCGCCCAGCGGGATCACCCAGCCGTCGGGGTAGACACCCAGGATGAAGTGGACTTTCCCCCAGACCACCGGGGCGTCGGGCTTGGGCAGGGCCTCGATCAGGTAGGTCTCGTAGGACGGGCCAGGGGTTTTCTTGAGGGTCCGATGCGCATAGTCCTTGACGATGGAGTCGGCCTTGACGATGTCCTCGTAGGTGAAGTCCGAGCCCTGCCAGGAAGAGTGCATCATGGTCGCGGGGACCTTCGTGATGCGCTCGACGCGCGGCATCCACATCCACATCTCGCCGGCGCGGCGCAGGGTGGTGGTGCCCTTCTCCTTGGCCGGAGCGTGGATGAGGATGAAGGCCTTCTCCCGGCCCTGGTTCCACGCCTCGATGTCGAGGCTCCGGGTCCACTCCGGGGTCGTGATGGTCATGACCACGCGGGCATGGCTGGAGTCGCCGCGCAGGACCTTGTTGGCCTTGTCGACGAGCTCGCGCACGGTGAACTCCGCGTGCGCCGCGGGGGTGGAAAGAGCCGCCCCGGCGGCCGCCGGGGCCGTGGATCGGGCGGGAGCTTCCGCCCCCTGCGCCCGGACTCCGGCTGGGCGCGAGAGGAACAGACCGATGGCCAGGAACGATACGCTCATGCGGAGGGAATCAACGCGCATGGGAAGAGTATAGCCATGCGCGCGGCCCAAATCCACCACGCTCCCCATTGCGGACCGGCGCATTGGGGTCGAGTCGACCGCGCGGGCTTCTCGCGCGTATTTTTTAAAAAAATAATGCCGTGATTTCCAGCATAAACAACATCGCCCGGGCGATGTTGTTTATGCTGGTTTTCCCATCACTATTTTTTTGGAATCGGCACGATCTATCCAGAGATTGTGTCCCTCAGGCTGGCTTGATGATCTCGGTCCAGGGCAGAAGGGTGATGCCGGCGCCGCTGAAAAACACCGCGCTTTCAGCGGCGCCGGAGTTTCTTGCCCAGCCAGAAGAATAGCGGGACGCCCAGGCTCACGGCCGCGATGGCCGCGCCCAAGGCCATCAGCAGGGCGGGCATGGACCAGCCCAGGACGAGGCCGGCCTGCATGAAGACGAAGGGCGGAAGAGCGAGGGTCACGGAGAGCACGGAGAGCCACTTGAACACCGTGGGCTGGACCTCGATGGCCAGCTTCTGCTGATAGAGCGAGCGCCACTGGATCTGCATGCCGGTCAGGCCCACGCCGAGGAGCAGGGCGGCGGCCATGGAGAGCGGGACGCTCTGCAGGAGGAGCGAGGCGGCCAGGAAGGCCAGCATGGAGGCGATGCCGGCCGCGGCCCAGCCGCGCTCGGAGAGCTTCCCGGCGAGCTTGGGCGCGTAGGCCGTGGCCAAGGCGACGAGGAGGCTCCCCGCGGTGTAGAAGGCCACGAGGGTGCCGTTGAGCGAGGGCTGGCGGAACACCTCGAGGGCGAGGAAGGGGGCCAGGAACATGTAGAGGGACAGATGCGAGAAGACGGTGAAGAGGTAGGGGAGGTAGAGCATCTTAGGCAGGCTCTTCTCCGTGCCGCCGGTCTCCTTGCCGCCCTCCGACTTCTCGCGCTTGAGCTTCATGAACCAGATGGGAACCGCGCTGGCGAGCATGAGGGCCGACATCACGGCCGCGGCCGGGTTGAGGCCGAGCAGGGGGATGAGGCCGGCGATGACCAGGGCCGCGGTGAGCTCCGCGCCCTCGAACGCGGCGTAGAAGAGCGAACCCGCCTTGTCCAAGCGCTCGCGGTCCTCTTGGCCCAATATGCGGGGGGCGATCTCCTTCTCGGCCACCCCGCGCAGGGCGCCGTAGACGAAGCCCGCCAGGAGGTTGGAGGCCAGAAAATGCACGGGAGAGAACACGCCGGTGAGCGCGTGCAGGACAGGCACGGAGAGGGCGAAGAGGCCGTGGAGGAGGTTGCCGGCCAGATATACCTTTTTCGCGTCGAAGCGCTTGACCCATCTCTCGCCCAGGAAGCTGCCCGGGAGTATGGCCAGGAGGAAGGAGGCCTGGCTCGCGACCGCGAAGGCGAGCCCCTGCGCGGAGTAAGCGTAGAGCGGGGCGATCAGCGAGGTGGCCTCCTGGCCCAGGGCGTAGAGGAACTGCGTGGCCAGATAGAGGTTATAGGAGAAAGGAAGGCCCTTGGAAGGCTTGTCCGCGGGTCCGGGAAGGGCCCCCACCGGATGCGTCCCCTCCCGCTCGGAGCCGGCCTCGTGCCTGGAGAGGCCGTTCTCCGCCGGCCCGTGCTCCGAGACCTCGACGGCGAGGCTCCCATCGGCCGCTTTCTTCCCGTCAAAAGAACGATCGAGGACAGGCCCGGACTCGAGCCCGAGGCTCCCGCCGCGCGCGAGCTCGCCGCCGATCCCCGCGAGCCCTCCCCGCGCGCCGGGGTTCAGGACCCGGCGGACCGGGGAGGTTTTTTCTTGCGCCGCGGCCGCGAGCCCTTGCCCGCCGTCCTTGGAGCGCGGCCCTTCTCCTCTCGCGAGGGGAGCCTGCGCGCCGGCCTCGACCGCGAGGGAAGCCGCGGCCGCGTCCCGGGGAAAGGCCAAGGCCGCGGAAACCGGCGGCTCGACGACGGCCGCCCTCGATCCGGCCGCTTGAGCCGCCCGGGCGCCCTCGACGGCGGAAAGAGCGCGGAAGCTGGGAAGAACGGAGGGGCCGAGGCTCGCGGAAGTGAGCGCCGAGAGCGTCGGGACCGCCGAGATGGGCGCGGGCGAGGAGAGCCTCTCGCCCGGGGCCCGGGCCCCGGCCTGGGAACCGTACGAGGCCCCGCCGCCCAGGGGAACCTGCCCGATGGTCTGAGCCAAGGCCTGCGGCAATGGCCCCTGCGTCCAGAGCAGGCAGGCCAGGAGCAGGAGGGAGAGGGAACGCTTCATGACTCTTCCAGCATACCCGTCGGAGACCCGGAGGGGGTGGGCATTCGGGACCCCGGGAGACGGCTATAGGTCCCGTCGAGAAATGGGCCCTTCAGACGACGGTCAACTGCCGCGGGCGCTTGGCGTTCGCCCGCGGCGCAGGACAAGATCGAGAGCCAGCCGCGCCGCGGCCTTCATCGCCGACGGGTCCGCGACCCCCCGGCCCGCGATGTCGTACGCCGTTCCGTGACCGGGCGAGGTGCGTATCAGAGGGACCCCGAGCGTCCAATTGACGACGGGCGGATACGCCAGGCGACGGAAGTCGCCGCGTGGAGGACGCGCATCGCGCTTCGCGCCCCGCGCGCAGGCCCCGGCGGTCTTAAGGGCGATGAGCGCCTGGTCATGATAGAGGGACACCAGCGCGTCGTAGCGGCCCTGGGCGTGCGCGCCCCTGGCCTTGCCCGCGGGCGGGGTCCGGTCGTGGGCCTGCCCCCGGTGTCTGCACCGCCGGGCCGTGGGAGCGAGCAGAGTTTCCTCCTCGCTACCGAGCAGTCCCCCCTCTCCCGCGTGCGGGTTGAGGGCGCAGAGGGCGAGCCTGGGCCGGGCTATACCCAGTTCCTTGCGCAAGGCGCAGGCCGCGAGCTCCGCGGCCTCATAAAGGCCCTCCGCGCTCAGCGCGGAGGGGACCTCGCATAGGGGGATGTGCCGCGTGACCAATACGGCGCGCAGGCCCCCGCAGAGGAGCATCATGGCCGCGCGCGGGGCGCGGGTCACGCCTTGGAGCAGGGCCGTATGGTCGAGATGGGGCGCGCCCGCCATGCGCCAGGACTCCTTGGAGACGGGCGCGGTGACCAAGGCGTCTACGACCCCGCGCAGGCATAGGTCCGCGCCCGCGCGCACCGCGGCGTAGGAGAGGCGTCCGCCCTCGGCCGAGGGCCCGCGGGGGAATCGCCGGGCGAGGGAGGGAGAGGGATCGAAGAGCGGCCCCAGGGAAGCGGTCCAGCCCGCGGCCGCGAACGCGCTCCGCGGGCCCACGGCCAGGATGCGGCAGGCGCGGAGCAGGGAAGGCTCGCGCATGGCCGCGACCGCGGCCTCGGGCCCGATGCCCCCGGGGTCTCCCGAGGTGAAGGCCAAAGTCGGCTTCATCGCGGCGGCGGAGCGCCCTACTCCTTCGGAGGGGTCGCCTCGATGGTCCCGGAGGACCTGAGCTTTTTGACGAAAGCCACCAGTTCGGTCTGCGATTCCAGGCTGTAGAGGAACTGCGAGACCTCGGTCTTGACCTTCTCGAGGGAGAGGCTCTCCTTGGCCTTCTTCTCGGCCACGCGGATGAGATGATAGCCGAAGCTCGTCTCCACCGGCGCGCTCGTCTCCCCCACGGGCAGGGCGAAGGCGGCCTTCTCGAACTCCGGGGGCATCCAGCCGCGCAGGATGAAGCCGATGTCCCCGCCGCGGGCCGCGCTCTCGGCGTCGTCGGACTCCTTGGCCGCCGTCTCGGCGAAGTCGGCGCCCGCGTCGATCCTTTTCTTGATGTCCTCGGCCCGCTTGAGGGCGGCGTTGCGCTCCACGATGGAAGCTCCCGAGGCGGTCTTGATGAGCAGATGGGAGACGCGCACGCGCTCGGAGGTCCCGTCGCGCAGGCGGAAGCCGAAGGCCAGGTAGGCCTGCGCGGCCTCCTCGGAAAGGCCCTTCACCGCCTCCGTGCTGCCCGTGGCCACGGCCTTGAGCTTCTCGAAGGCGGTCCGCAGGCGCTTCTCATCGGGCTCCTTGACCGCGGGCCGGACCTTCTCCTCGATGACCCGGCGGATGAGGACCTGGCGCCGGATGCGTTCGCGGAAAGCCTCGGTCGTGAGCCCCTCCTTCCCCAGCTCGGAGCTCAGCGCGGCCCTGGTCTCGGAGTCGGTGCGTTTCTTGCCCGTGAGCTCGTCGACGCGGAAATTGCGCTCCTGCACTTCCTCGACGCCCTTGTCGACCTCGCGGTCATGGACCTTCATGCCGAGCTTTTCCCCCTCCTGGGCGAGGAGCTCGTCGTCGACCATCTGATCGAGGATCTTCCCGCGGATCTCCTTGAGGGCCTCCTCGTCGCGCAGGAGGCCGGGCATCGTCCTCTGGTAGTTGTCGAGCACCGAGCGCAGGTTCTTGCGGTACTCCGAGAGCAGCAGGGGCTTGCCGTTGACGCGGGCCACCACGTCCTCGAGCACCTTCGCGCTCGCCGGAACGGCGGCCAGGAGCAGAGCCACTGCTCCTATCCGCGGCGCACGAAGTGCGCTGCGCGTCTTCAAGGTCGCGCCCGACGGGCGCATCCATTCGAAGTTATTTGAATTGGGCATCTACGACCTCCACTCGATGAGTCGATTGCAGGGCCTGAAGGTGACGGTCCAGCTTCTGCTTCTCCAAGATGCCCCGTATCCTGGGCCCGGCCTCCTCCAGAGACAGGGGCTTGGAGCCTTCCTTGAGGAGGACATGGTAGCCGAACTTGCTGCGTACCGGCCCGCCGAGCTCGCCGGTCTTCATGCGGAAGAGCTCCTCGAGCTCCCCGATCATCTCCCCGAAGATCGCGGGCCTCATCTTCCCGCCCTCGGCCGCGGTCTCCGCGTCCAGGGAGAGTTTCTGGGCCAAGGCCGGGAATTTCGCCCCGGAACGCAGCTTGCGGATGGCCTCCTGGGCATCGTCGGCGCTGGGGAGCAGGATGTGGCGGACCTGCAGTTCCTCGGGATGCTTGCGGTGGTAGTCGCGGACCTCGTCGTCGCTGATCTGGAGCACCCCCTGCGCGCGCAGGTCGTCGAACCAGAGCCGCGTCAGGAGATACTCTCCGGCCTCGGCGAGCTTCTCGTCCTCCTCCTTCTTAAGAGCCCGCATCTTCTCCTGGTAGTCGGGCTTGCGCAGGGTGCCCGCGGCGCGGGCGCCCTCGAGGATGAGCTTCTCGCGGATGAGCACGTCGAGGAACTGTTTCTGCCCGAAAGGGCTGAGGACGTAGTTCTGATACTGCGGGGAGACGTCGGAGAGCTTGCGGCGGAATTCGTCCTCGGTGATGACCGAGCCCCCCACCCGGGCCAGGACCGCTCCGCCGGCCTTCCGGCAGGAGGCGAGGCCCAACGAGCACAGAGAGAGGATGAGGAGCCGCCGCATGGGCCTTACTCTATCAATTTTTTCCGCCGGGGTCATTTGACCCGGAGGAATACCTCAAGCCAGGACAGCGAGTCCTCGGAGTCCCTGAGCCTCACCCGGAGGCCTTCGCCCTCGCTCCCTTGGGGAGAACGGACGAACTCGATCCTCCCTGCATACGCCTTCAGCCAGGCGCCCAGGCGGTTGACGGGCTCCTTCGCTCCCGGGCGGAAGCGCAATTCCATCACCGGCTCCCCGGTCCCGCCCATACGCTCGGCAGCGGTGCGCACGCCCAGGGCCGTGGCCGCGTGCCGGAGCCGGAGCACCCGGAAGAGGCTCTCCACCGGCTCCGGAGGCGGGCCGGAGAGCTCCGTAAGCTCCCGGCGCAGCTCCTCGAGCTTTCCGGGCTCGGCCGCCAGCAGGCGCTTGTAGAACTCGATGCGCTCCAGATCGCCGGGCAGATAATCCTCCGGCAGATAGGCCCGCACGCCCAGGTCGAGTTGGGCGGGCTCCACGGCTTCCGGCTCCGGGGCGCCCTTGCGCTTGAGCCGCGAGACCTCGGCCTCGAGCAGCCGGCAGTAGTACTCCAAGCCCACCGCGTCGAGATGCCCGTGCTGGCGGCCGCCGAGCAGGTCGCCGGCGCCGCGGATCTCGAGGTCGCGCATGGCGAGCATGCGGCCCGAGCCCAGGCCCCCGAACTCGCGCAGGGCCGAGAGCCGGCTCTTGGCCTCCTCGCTCAGGAGCGCGGCGGCTCCGGAGTCTTTGGGATAGTAGAGACAGCAGTAGGCCCGGCGCTTCTCCCGGCCTATGCGGCCGCGCAGCTGGTAGAGCTGGGCCAGGC
>CAYWAR010000009.1:0-9711 GCA_964455765.1 uncultured Elusimicrobia bacterium | reverse complement strand
GGCGTCCTCGATGAGCAGGGTGTTCACCGAGGGGATGTCCAGGCCGGACTCGATGATCGAGGAGGCGGCCAGGACGTCGTACTCCCGGCGGAAGAAGGCCCACATGGTCTCCTCGAGCTCGGGTCCGCTCATGCGCCCGTGAGCCATGGCGATGCGCGCCCCGGGCAGGCGCGCCTTGAGCCGGGCGACCGCCTCCGGGAGGCTGCGCACCCGGTTGTGCACGAAGAACGCCTGCCCGCCCCGGGCGAGCTCGGCCTCGATGGCCGAGACCGCGTGCGCCTCATCATACGGCCGCACCTCGGTGGCGATGGGCTGGCGGCCGGTGGGGGCGCTGCGCATGAGCGAGACGGCCCTGAGCCCCGAGAGCGCCTGATAGAGGGTGCGGGGGATGGGGGTGGCCGAGAGCGTCAGGCAGTCCACGCCCTTTCTCAGCGTCCTCAAGCGCTCCTTGTCCTTGACCCCGAAGCGCTGCTCCTCATCGATCACGCAGAGCCCCAGGTCCTTGAAGCGGACATCCTTGGCGAGCAGGCGCTGGGTGCCGACCACGACGTCGACGGACCCATCAGCCAGGGCGCAGAGGACGCGCCGGGCCTCGGCGGCCGGCGTGAAGCGCGAGAGCGAGGCCGTCCGCACCGGATACTCGGCGAAGCGGCCGCGGAAGGTGCGTGCGTGCTGGTCGGCCAGGATGGTGGTGGGGACGAACACGGCCGCCTGGGCCCCGCCCTCCACGCACTTGAGGGCCGCCCGCATGGCGACCTCGGTCTTGCCGAAGCCCACGTCTCCCACCACCACGCGGTCCATGGGGTGCGGGGACTGCATGTCGGCCTTGACCTCCTCGATCGCGCGCCGCTGGTCCGGGGTCTCCTCGTAGGGGAAGGAGCGCGCGAACTCGCCCTCCATGCTCGAATCCGGAGGGAAGGATCGTCCCGGAAGCGCGGAGCGCAGCGCCGCGTTCTTAAGGAGTTCGGCCGCCATCTCCTGCGCGCCCTGCGCGGCCCGCGCCTTGGCCTCCTCCCAGCCCCGGCCGTCCAGCGAGGAGAGCTTGGGCCTGCGCCCCTCGGCGCCGATGAACTTGTGGACCTGGCGGAAATCCGTCATGGGGATGAAGAGCTTGTCGCCCCCGCGGTATTCCAGCTTGAGGCAGTCGGTCGTCGCGGCGGAGACGTCGACGGACTCCAGGCCGAGGTAGCGGGCGACGCCGTGGCCGGAGTGGACCACGAAATCCCCTTTCTTGAGCTCGCCCCAGCGCAGACGGGGCCCCGTCCCCTCGTAGCCGCGCCGGCGCATGGGCCTCCAGCCCCGCCCCAGCACCTGGGCCGAGCTGAGCACCGCCATCTTCCCCGCGGGCAGAAGGAAGCCCTCGCGCAGGGGTCCGATGAGGAATTGGATCCCCGAAGCGCCCAGGATCTCCTGGATACGCTCGTCCTCCCCCCGGTTCATGGAGAAGAAGAGCACGCGCCACCCTTCGCGCAGCCACCGGCCGCAGCGCTCGGAGAGGGCCGAGAGGTCCCCCCCGGAGCCCGAGGCCTCGACGGCGCCGAAGTCCTCGCAGCCCGGGACGGGGAGGCCCACGACCGCGCCCAAGGCGGGCAGGGCCCCCCCGAGTTCCGCCCCCATGGGCAACGCCCCCTCCTCGACGAGCCAGAAGCCCGCGGGCGCAAGCCGCGCGCCGAGGGTGTCCCGGCTGGAGGCGAGCTCCGGGTCCAGGCGCGTGGGCATGACCCAGGCCTCGCGGAGGAAGTCCGGGTGCGGCGTCTGGGTCTGCGGGTCGAAGCGCCGCAGGGACTCCACATCGTCGCCGTCATAGAGGACGCGCAGGGCCTCCAGGGGCTCCAGGGGGAAGAGGTCGACGACCGCGCCGCGCGCGGCGAATTCCCCGGGACTCTCCACGAAGTCGACGCGGCGGTAGCCGAGCGCTCCGAGGCGCTCGAGGAGCGCCGAGCGGGGGAGCCCGCCGCCCAGGCGGAGCCGGAGACGGCTCTGCGCATACGATCCGGAGTCCGGACAGCGGAAAGCGAGCCCTTCGGGACAGGCCAGGACCACGGAGGCTCCGCGGTGCAGCTTCTCCAGGGAGGCGAGGCAGGTCCCTGCATCCTCCCCGAAGAAAGCGGGCTCCCCGAGGGAAAGGGAGGGGAAAAGGGGCTCCAGGGCCTTGAGCGCGTCGGCCACGTCCTCGGCGGCTTCCTCGTCTTTCCTGACGATGACCAACGGCCTGCGGTCCTCGCGGGAGAGCCAGGTCAAGGCCAGATACGCCCAGGCTCCCGAGCCGGGAGCTCCGCTGAGGCGAAGGGAGGGATTCAAGCGGTTTCGGACTTCAGGCGCCCGGCCAGGCCTTCCACGAGGGAGGAGAGCTCCTCGGGGCGCCGGCGCGCGGACCCGTTCAGGCGCATGGGCTTGCTCCCGTCCCGGCGCGACCAGAAGACGCTCAGGCGCACGACCGAGCCTTCCGGCGAGGAAGTGCCGCTTCCGGAATCCGTCGGAAGGCGGCCGGCCGAGTCCTCGGCGCGGGCCAGGGCGCCCAGGGGCGTGGAGCAGCCGCCGCCCACGGCCTTGAGGAAAGCCCTCTCCACCTCCACCTCCGTCCGGGTCTTCTCGTCGGAAAGCGCCTCCAGCAGGCGGCGCACATCCGCGCGGTCTACGCGCGCCTCCAGGGCCAGGGCGCCCTGCCCCGGGGCGGGCACCAGGATGTCCTCGGGGATCATCTCGCGGGCGAGCGTGGAAAGCCCGAGCCGCCGCAATCCCGCTTCCGCCAGGACGAGCCCGGCCAGGCCCTGCTCGCGCAGCTTGCGCAGGCGCGTGTCCACGTTCCCCCGCAGGGAGACGAACTCCAGGCCGGGACGAGAAAGGCTCAATTGGATCCGCCTGCGCAGGGAGGCGGTCCCCAAGCGAGCACCTTTCCCCAGTTCGGCGAGCGTGCGGCAGGAGCCCGGGATGAAGGCGTCGCGGGGATCCTCCCGGGGAGGATAGCAGGCGATGCACAGGCCCTCGGGCAGGTCCGCGGGGAGGTCCTTGGCGGAGTGGACGCCGAAGTCCGCCTCCCCCCGCAGAAGCGCCTCCTCGATCTCCTTGACGAACATGGCCTTCACGTTGGAATCCGCCGCCGCCTCCGGCGGAGCTTCGGGCCTGTCGAGGCTGAACCGGTCGCCGCTGGTCTTGAGGAAGAGGAAATCGACCTTGAGTCCCGGGTGGAGCTCCTCCAAGCGCTTGCCCACCCAGGCCGACTGGGCCCGAGCCAAAGGGGAACCGCGCGTCGCGAGCGTGAGCTTCATGGACGGATGGGACGGGCCTGGAGCTCGACGGTGGATAAGGGGCCGCGGGAGAAGAAGGCTTGGGCTTCCTCGCGGACGATCTCCCCGGCGGCCTCGACCTCTCTGAGGCGGCAGGAGAGGTTCTCGGCCACCACGGCCTCGAGGTCGCTCAACGCGTAGAGATAGGCGCCCTCCAGCGAGCCGACCTCCTCCTCCACGTCCCGGGGCATGGCGATATCGATGAGGAAGAGCGAGCGGCCCCGGCGCAGGGACAAGGCGCGCGCGACCATCTCCCGGGTGAGCACACAGGACGGGGAGCCCGTGGAGGAGATCACCATGTCCACCTCGCCCAGCCGCTCCGGGAAATCCTCCCAGCGCAGGCACTCCACCCCCTTCTCGCCCAGCTCGGAGGCCAGCGCCCGGCCGTTCTCCCAGGTGCGGTTGGCGACCAGGACTTTGCCCACCTTGGACTCGAGCAGATGCCGGGCGGTCTTGCGGGCCATGTCCCCCGCGCCCAGGAGCAGGGCCTGGCTGCCGCGCAGGTTCCCGAAGATGCGCCGGGCGAGCTCCACGGCCACCGAGGCCGTGGAAGTCTGTCCCATGCCGATGCGCGTGGAGCTGCGGACCTTCTTGCCCACGAACAAGGCGCGCTGGAAGAGCGTGTTGGTCAGCCTCCCCGTGGACCCCAGCGCGAGCGCCGCCTCGTAGGCTCCCTTCACCTGGCCGAGTATCTCGCTCTCGCCCACGACCAGGGAGTCGAGCCCGGAGGCCACGCCGAAGAGATGGCGCACGCAGTCGGCCCCCTGCAGGCGGTAGGTCTCGCCGGAGACCGATTCACCCGCGAAAGCGTCGAGAAGAGAGGTTAGGCCCTCCAGGCCCGCGGCCCCCTTGGGCGACGCCCCCGTCTCCCGGACGGCATAGACCTCGAAGCGGTTGCAGGTGGAGAGGACCACGGCTTCCCTCCAGCCTCCCGCGAGGAGGGCCTTGAGACAGGCCTCGGGCCCCAGGGCCGCCAGGCGCTCGCGCGAGCGCAGGGAGCCGCAACGGTGATTCATCCCCACGAGCAGGATTGGCATGTCAGCGCTCCCCCCACGGGGGGGCGCTTCCTTCGGGGGGCCTGCGCCGTTTTATCGAGGGCTTTCTCTTCATTTCTTTCTCGAAGCCGATTTTATCAAATCCTCCCGCCCCTCAGGAGCCTTCGGCTCCTCTTTCAGAGGGGCGAAAAATCGTGTATATATTCAAGGGTCCCATGAGCATCCGGCACGAATCCTCCGCAGGGCTCGCCGCGCGCGCCGCCGCGCTGTCCCTTGCCCTCCTTGCGCCGGCGGCGGCCCAGGAGGGGCGCGGCCCCTCGGTCCCGGAGGACCCCGTCGTCGTCACGGTCAACGGCTCCGCGATCCGCCAGTCCGAGGTGGTTGCCCGCTTATGGAAGCTCCACGGACCGGCCACGGTGCAGGACTTGGTCGACGAACAGCTCCTGGGCCAGGCCGCCTCGGAGCTCAAGCTCAAGGCCGACGCCAAGGAGATCGATAGGCGCCTGCAAGCCCTCAAGCGCGAGTTCCGCGACGAGGAGGCCTTCCTGGCCAGGCTCAAGCGCGTCGGCTCTTCCCCAGAGGAAGTCAAGCGCCAGCTCGGGGAGCAGATCGTGCGCGAGGACCTCGTGCTCCGGCGCAAGGGCATCACGGTCGGCGAAGCGGAGATCAAGGGCTATTTCGATAAGAACAAGGCCTCGCTGGCCACCCCGGAGCAGGCCCGCCTGCGCTACATCCTCCTGCGCACCGAGCAGGAAGCCCGGGACGCGCTCACGGCCCTGCGCGCGGGGGCCGACTTCGCGAAGCTGGCCGCGGCCAAATCCCTCGACCCCTCCAAGGACAAGGGCGGGGACCTGGGCTTCATCTCCCGCGGCAAGCTCCAGCCCGAGATCGAGAACCTGGCCTTCTCGCTCAAACCCGGCGAGGCGGACCTCCTAGGGGCCTCCGGAGGCTGGCATCTTCTCCAGATGGTGGAGACCAAGGCGTCCCTGGCCGCGGATTTCAAGAAGGTCAAGGACGAGGTGCGCCAGACCCTGCTCTCCACCAAGATCGCGGAGGCTTTCCCCTCCTTCCTGCAGGAACTCCGGGAAAAGGCGAAGATCGAACCCCGGATGACCGGCCTGCGGTAGTGCCTTCCTCGGCCGGGGACTCGTCCTGGAAAGCCGCCCTTTCCCTCCTCCTGGGCCTGGCTCTTTGGGAAGCCGGCTCCCGCTCGGGCCTGCTCTCCGCGGTGATATTCCCTCCGCCGACGCGGGTGCTCGCCCGCCTCCTGGAAGCCTGCGCCTCCGGCTCCGTCCTGCGCCAACTCTCCCCGACTCTCCTGCGCTTCTTGGCCGGCTCCCTGGCCGGCGCCCTGCTCGGGGCCTGCGCGGGCCTGCTCTGCGGCTTCTCCAAGCCCTTGGACTCCATCCTGCGCCCGTGGATAGACGCCACCTTCCCCTTGCCCAAGATCGCCCTCATCCCGTTATTGATGGCCCTGCTCGGAGCGGGCGAGCTCCTGAGCGTCTCCCTCATCGCGATATCCGTCTTCTACCCCATGGCCATCTCGATACGCAACGGAGTGCTGGAGACGGATCCCTCCCTGCTGGATGCGGCGCGCAACCTCGGCGCGACCCGCGCCCAGGTGGTCGCCAAGGTGGTCCTGCCTTCCCTGACCCCCTACGCCTTCACCGGCCTGCATCTGGGCCTGCTCACCGGCCTGGCCACCACCATCGTCGTCGAGCTCCTGCTCTCCTCCCAAGGCATCGGGCGGATGCTCTGGGTCTCCGGAGAGTGGCTGCGCATGGACGTCTACTACGCCTACATCGTCCTTCTCGCCCTCACGGGGATGCTGGTCCTCTTCCTGTTGCGCCGGGCCATGAAGCGCTTCGTCCCCTGGGCGGTGAAATGAGGTGAGCGGAGCGGAGAAGATCTCGGTGCGCGCCGCGGGCAAGAGCTTCGTCCCCGGCCGTCCCGTGCTCGAGGCGGTGGGCTTCGTGGTCCGGGACGGGGAGTTCTTGAGCCTGCTGGGTCCCAGCGGCTGCGGCAAGACCACGCTCCTGCGCATCATCGCCGGACTGGAGTCCCCGGGCGAGGGGGAGGTCGTGCGCAGGCCCGAGGACTCCCGGCGGCTCTTCGCCGCCATGGTGTTCCAGGATTTCGCGCTCCTGCCCTGGCGCACGGTGCTCGGCAACACGGCCCTCGGCCTCGAGCTCAAGGGCGTGCCCTTGGCCGAGCGCCTGGAGCGGGCCCGGCGCCGCATCCGCGCCGTGCAGCTCTCCGGCTTCGAGGGACACTATCCCCGGGAGCTCTCCATCGGCATGAAACAGCGCGCCGCCCTGGCCCGGGCCGTGGCCGCCGACCCCGAGGTTTTGCTCCTCGACGAGCCCATGGGAGCGCTCGACGCCTCCACGCGCCAATTGCTCCAGGAGGAACTGCTCTCGCTCTGGGAAGCGGAGCGCAAGACCATACTCTTCGTCACCCACTCCATCGAGGAGGCCCTCTTCCTCTCCGACCGCGTCATCCTGCTCACGGCCCGGCCGGGCAGGGTCAAGGCCGTCCTGGAAGTCCCCTTCCCCAGGCCGCGCGGCCCGCAGACCCGCGAAGACCCCCGTTTCGCTCGCATGGCCCGCGAGATCTGGGCGCTGCTCGAGGACGAGGTGCGCCGGTCCTTGCTGGAGAAAGGATGAACCTCTATCGGGCGACGCTGCGCGCCAGGGACAGGCAGAGGAGGGAGAAGGCCCGCGCGCCGCTGGTCGTGCGGGGAGAGGCGAGACCCTGGGAACGCAACCCCCAGGGCCTCATGAAATGGTATCTGCACCCGGCCATCCCGCTCCGAGCCCTGAGCAACCTCACCGTCTGGGTCCAGGAGCTTCCGCCCGGAGGCAGGAGCGGCAAGCAGAAGGTCCAGGGAGGCGGCGTGGTCTTCATCTGGAAGGGGCGGGGGCGGACGGTCATCGACGGCGTCTCCCACGCCTGGAGGGCCGAGTCCCTGCTCCAGCTCCCGGTGCGGCCCGGCGGGATCGTGTTCCAGCACTTCAACGGGGACAAGAAGCGCGGCGCCCTGCTGGTGTGCGCGGAGCCCGACCACCAGGGGCTCCTGGGCGTGGACCTCGGCAGCGGATTCGAGCAGTTGGAGGACGCGGAGTGAACACCTACGAGCGCGCGGTGCGCCTGCTGCGCGGACGGGTGCGCCGCTCCATGAAGGGCAAGGTCGTGGTGGCCAAGGCCGAGCGCCCGCTGGAGAGGACCCGGCAGGGACGCCTGCGCTTCTATTTGCACGACGCCGCCCTGCACGACACCGCCCTCAAGGACTGGCGGGTCTTCGTCCACGAGATACCCGAGCGCACCGGGCGGCACGTCCATCAGGGGGGCCTGGCGCTCTTCGTCCTGGAGGGGAAGGGCTGGACGGTGCTGGACGGCAAGCGAGTCGACTGGAAGGCCGGAGACCTCATCCTCCTGCCCATCCGGCCCGGCGGAGTCGAGCACCAGCATTTCAACGCGGACCCCAAGAAGCCCGCGCGCTGGCTGGCCCTCGTCTACTCCCCCCACATGGACGCCATCGCGCACTTCATCGAGCAAAAAGAGGATGCCCCCCGCTGAACCGTTCGGCGCGCCCCGGCGCGTGGTGAAGGCCTTCTCGCGCGTCGCCAAACGGCGGGCGGCGGAGGCCGCGCGCGCGTTCCGCGGCCTCCCCCCCCTCCTGCCCGCGCTCTCCGCTCAGACCCTCGACGAGGACGACGCGGACATCGCGCGGCGCTGGCTCGCGGACGGAACGCGCTGGAAAGACGCCTCGGTGACGGAGGAATACGAGAGGGATTTCGCCTCGCGCCTGGGCTTTCGCCGCGCCTGCGCCTTCGACGGGGGCCGCGCGGCCCTCAGCGCCTGCCTGCGGGCGCTCGACCTCAAGCCCGGCGACGAGGTGATCGTCCCGGGCTACACCTGCGTGGTGGTCTTCAACGCCTTCCTCTTCGCCGGGGTGAGGGCCGTCCCCGCGGACATCGAGCTCGAGACCTTCGGCCTGGATGCCTCGGGGCTCGACGCGAAGCTCACTCCCAGGACGCGCGCCGTGCTCATCCACCATCTCTTCGGCCTTATCTGCCGGGACTATGAGAAGACGCTCGCCTGGGCGAGGTCCCGGGGCCTCAAGGTCATCGAGGACTGCGCGCATTCAACCGGGGCAGAATATCAGGGTCTTAAGGCCGGCAAGCGGGGAGACCTCGCCTTCTTCTCCAGCGAGCGCTCCAAGGTCTACAACACCTTCATGGGGGGCCTGGCGGCCACCGACGATGAGGGACTCGCCCGCGGGCTCGAGGCCCTGCGCGACGCCGCGCTTTTGCCCGAGGCGGAGGAGACGCGCCGCCGTCTTCACACCCTGCTCCTCGACTTCCTGGAGCTCAAGGGGGGTGAGCGCTGGAGGAGGGACATCGCGGACCTGCTCCACGGCCATGAGCGCGCGGGCACCATCACCCCCGAAGAGCTCCGGGGCCTCGCGCCTCCCGGATACGGCAGGCGCATGCCCCCTCCTCTGGCCGCGATCGGGCTCAACCAACTGCGCAAGATGGACGCCTATAACGCGCTTCGGCGCACCAACGCCCTGCGCTGGGACCGCTATTGCGGCTCCAACGGCTACCGCAAGCCGCTCGTGCTCCCCGGCTCCATCCCGGTCTTCCTGAGTTATCCCGTGATGGTGGAGCCCCAAAAACGCGCGGACGCCTCCTGGGCGTCCGCGGTCCTGGGCGTGGAGCCGGGGACCTGGGTCACCAACGACTTCCGCCCCTCGGCGTGGCGGGCGGCGGAGGATTGCCCCAACGCGGTGGAGGCGCATTCCCGCTGCGTGTTCTTCCCGACCTTATGAGCCTATGCGGGGCGTGGGCCTTGAATGGACGGCCGGTCAAAACCCTCCTGGCCGAAGCGGACAAGATAGCCATGGCCGGCCGGTTATCGGAGCCGGCGGGGGGGCTCGCCGAGTTCTCCCAAGGCCCGCTCTGGCTGGCTTGCTCCCAAGAGCTGTTCATCTCGCAAGGAGAACACTGCCTGGCCGCCGAGGGCTTCCTGGCCCAGGGCGCGCTGGGGGCGCGGGCCATCTTCGAGGCCGCGCGGGGCCTCGGACCGGAGGCAGCCCTTCCTCCCTGCGACGGCCACTACAGCCTGGCGTACGCGCGCATCGGGGAAGGACGCCTGCTCCTGCGCCGGGACCCGGGCGGCGGGGAGAGGCTGTTCTATCATCGAGCCGGGGACCTCTTCCTCTTCGCCTCCTCGATGCGCCCTCTGCTGGCCCTCGAACGTGTCGCGCGGAGGATGAATCTGCCGGTCGCGAAGGAACAGCTCCTCAACAAGTCCATCGTCTTCGGTACGGCCACGCTGTGGGATGGAATCGACGAGGTCCCCCCAGGGCGGGACCTAGTCGTTTAACGGGGGGTACTCCACCTGCGGTCCCCAAGGACTTACTC
>CAYWAR010000008.1:15273-17154 GCA_964455765.1 uncultured Elusimicrobia bacterium | reverse complement strand
CTCGGCCGCGTCGGACATGACGGACGCGGGCGGCTGGGCCTACGGGAACGTCCCCTCGGTGAGCACCTACGGGAGCACGTTTGTCAACTGCACCCATACCGACAGCAAGGGAGTGAACTTCGGGAATTATTGAGCCGCAGACAGGTGGGGACCCCGAAGGGGATTCCCACCCGGCACGCGTTATCTGTTATAATAAGGCGTTCTATTACTCCTCATCCCAAGGTTTGATCCATGAAAACAGGAATACATCCCAGCTATCTCAACGCGCAGGTCGTCTGCGCCTGCGGCAGTGAATTCGCCACCCGCTCGACTCGGAAGGTCATCAAGCTCGAGATCTGCTCGGCTTGCCATCCCTTCTATACCGGCAAGCAGCGCCTGCTCGACACCGCGGGCCGCGTGGAGCGCTTCAAGAAGCGCTTCGCGGCCACCGAGGGCAAGACCGTCGCCCGCGCCCCTTCCTCCGAGGTCCGGATGAAGAAGCTCGACACGCAGGCCCTGGTCAAGGACCGCAAGAAAGTCCTGAGCACCGCGCCCAAGGCCGGGGAAACGGACCAGAAAAAAGGCGGAAAGAAAGAGTCTAAAGAAAAGAAAACGGCGAAAGCTTAGTAAACGCCAACGGACGAAGCCCGCGCTCCAGGCGCGGGCTTCGTCATGTCCATGCCCACACCCGAAGACATAGAGAAAGAGTTCGCCGAGATCGAGGGCCGGCTCGCCTCGCACTCCGATCCCGCGGCGGAGGGGATGCGCGAGCTGGCCAAACGGCATTCCGAGCTCTCCCCGTTGGTCGCTTCCATCCGGGAGCTGCGCAAGGTCGAACGCGACCTCCGGGAGGCCCGGGCCCTCTTGGAGGGGCAAGATCGCGAGCTCTACGAGCTCGCGGCGGCGGAGCAGGCCGACCTAGAGGTCAGGGCTGCGGACCTGCGGGGCAAAATCCGCAGGGCTCTTCTCCCCCGCGACCCGCAGGCGGACAAGGACGCCTACATCGAGGTGCGCGCCGGAGCCGGCGGGGAGGAAGCGGCCCTCTTCGCCGCCGAGCTCGTGCGTCTCTATACCCGCTTCTCCGAAGGACGCGGCTGGAAGGTGTCCCTGGTCGAATATTCCCGCACGGGCCTCAAGGGCGTCAAGCAGGCGGTCCTGCACGTCCGGGGCGCCGACGTCTTCTCCTGGGTGAAATTCGAGGGAGGGGTGCACCGGGTCCAGCGCGTCCCGGTCACGGAGGCCTCCGGCCGCATCCACACCTCGACGGTCACCGTGGCCGTCCTCCCGGAGACCGAGGAGAAGGACGTGGTCGTCGACGCCAAGGACATCGAGGTCGACACCTTCCGCGCCGGGGGGGCGGGGGGGCAGAACGTCAACAAGGTCGAGACCGCGGTGAGGATCCGGCACATCCCCTCCGGCGTGGTAGTCGCCTGCCAGGAGGAGCGCTCGCAGGGGCAGAACCGCCTGCGCGCCATGGCCCTCCTGCGGGCCAAGCTGGCGCGCATGGCCAAGGAAGCGGCGCAGACCGCGAGCTCCGCGGACCGCAAGCGGCAGGTCGGGACCGGGGACCGCTCCGAGAAGATCCGCACCTATAATTTTCCCCAGAACAGGGTCACCGACCACCGCATCGAACGCTCCTGGCACAACCTCGCCGCGATACTCGAAGGCGGCCTCGGTCCCGTCCTCGAGGTCCTGCGAGCCGAGGAAGAAGCCTTGGCCCTCGGCGAGACCGGCGGAGCCCCCTGAACGGGGGCCCTTTTCTCCCGATACCGACGGGCATGGCCCCCCCCATATTCCCCCGTTGCGCGCCCCCCCGAGAATGGGTGGCCATTGGGGGCGCCCCTCGTGCCGCCAACGGCGTTCCCGCGGCCCGCAGATCAGGCCCGACAACGGCCGCTTGTT
>CAYWAR010000008.1:12762-15263 GCA_964455765.1 uncultured Elusimicrobia bacterium | reverse complement strand
CATATTCCCCCGTTGCTCGACCACCGGAGAATGGCTGGCCATTGGGGGCGCCCATCTTGCCGCCAAGGGCGTTCCCGAGGCCCAAGCCAACGCGGAGCTGATCCTTTCCCATGTGCTGGCCCGTCCCCGCTTGGAGCTGCGCGCGCACACCTCCCGGCCCATGAGCCCCAAGGAAGGCCTGCGCTACTGGAGCTTGGTGCTCGAGCGCTCCAAGCGCATTCCCCTGGCGTATGTCCTGGGCTTTCAGGAATTCATGGGCCTGCGTTTCAAGGTCCGCCCCTGCGTCCTCATCCCGCGGCCCGAGACCGAACAGCTCGTGGAAGCGGTCATCGAGGCTCTGGCCGGGAGTCCGGGCGCGCGTTCCCCATCAGGGACCTCCTCCCGGCCCGGCCCGATCCCGGGGCCCCATATTCTGGAGATCGGCGCCGGGAGCGGCTGCGTGAGCGTGGCCTTGGCCGTGAAGCTGCCCTCGGCCGTGGTGTATGCCACGGACATCAGCAAGAGCGCCCTGGACCTGGCCGAGGAGAACGCGCGCGCGCACGGGGTCTCCTCCCGCGTCCGCTTCCTGCGCGAGGACCTCTTCAAGCCAGCGAAAGCGGCCGCCCCCTCCGCGAAAGGAGAACGCCGGCGCTCCGGGGACGATGCCCCCATGGGCAACGCCCCGGCGGGCTGGGCGGATGCGCTGGCCTCCAACCCCCCGTATATCCCCTCCGGGGACATTCCGGGCCTCGATGAGGAAGTGCGCAAGGAGCCTTTCCTGGCCTTGGACGGCGGCAGGGACGGCCTGGAGGCCATCCGCGCCATCGTCTCGGACTCGCCGAGGCTGCTCAAACCCGGGGGATTGCTGGCGCTCGAGCTCGGAGCCGGCCAAGCCCATGCCGTGCGCGAGATCCTCGAGCGCCCGGGCCGCGCTGCCCCGTCTTCCGGGGCCTCTCCGGCTTTCGCCGATGTCCGGATACGCAAGGATCTCCAAGGCGTGGAGCGCATCGTCACGGCGCGTCTCTCTTCCCACTGATTTCCTCATGGGCGCGACCAGGTGCAACGCACGTCGACTTTCGTCGCCGTGTGCAAACCCTTGCCGGCAAGTGTTCGGATCCTGGAAATCAAACGATAATTTTAACCATCGATCCACGCCCGGCTATCCTGTTCCGCTCAGAAGTCAGAGCCCCAGCCTCATTCGGATATTTGCGGCCTTGACCGTGCCGATCCCGGCCACTCGCGCGAGGGCATGTGCATCCGCCCCCCGCAAGGCGCCGAGAGTCCTGAATTCCGCGGCCAGCCGCAGAGCCAGCCCCTGTCCTATCCCCGGCACGGCCTCCAGGCTCCGGTGGAAGTCCACCAGGGCGCGCAGGCGGGGCGTGAGCACTTTTCTGGCGCGTGAGGGCGCGAAATCCTCCCTGCCGGGAGAGCGCACATAGCGTCTTCCCAGCGAAAGCAGGAGGTCGGCGGTTCCTTCAACGCCGCGGGTGAATAGCACCGGCACCCGAAAATCCGCCGCCACGGATAACAGGGCGGAGCGCAGCGCGGGCGGCCAGAACCGCTCGAAGAAGGCCGGACACCCTTCCACCACGAGCAGGGAGCTCGGGGCCGAGTGCTTCAAGTAGCGCAGCTGCCGGAAGAGCCGCCCATCATAGAGGGAACGCGCGAAGTCTCCCGCCGCCTTGCGTTCGATGAGGATCCGGCCGCCCACCAGATAATCGCCCGCGGGCAGGAGCCTGCTGCGGACTTGGGCTCCGGCGATGCGCAGGAGCTGGGGAACGCCGGAGACCTCCTCCGACGCGTCCACGTCCACCTCGACCTGTCCATGATAGCCTCCCTGGGGTCCGGCCCCGTCCCGGCGGGCGAGAGAGAACGGCAGCCACTGCTGGATCGAGCGCCCCATGCCCCCAAGTACGGATGAGGCGCCAAAAAGTTCCCTGGGTTGAAATGGTAGAATCCCCGCGAGTCCCTGAATGGATAAGTTCATCATCGACGGGGGAAGGCCTCTGCGCGGGAGCGTCGCGGTCAACGGCTCGAAGAACGCGGCCCTGCCCATACTCATAGCCGCCCTCCTCACCGACGAGCCCTGCGTGATCGGGAACGTCCCGGACCTCCGGGACATCCGCACCACCTTGCGCCTGCTCGAAACCATGGGCAAGCGGGTCTCACGGCGCGGCAAAGAGGTGCGGGTGGAGGGGGGGCGGCGCTTGAGCCGCAAGGCCCCCTATGATCTGGTCAAGCAGATGCGCGCCTCCATCCTGGTCCTGGGGCCCTTGCTCGCGCGCTTCGGCGAGGCCCGCGCGGCCCTCCCGGGCGGCTGCGCCATCGGCCTGCGCCCCATCGACATCCACATCAAGGGCTTCGAGGACCTGGGCGCCCGCTCGAAGACCGAGCGGGGCGATGCGGTGCTCGAGGGGTCCCTGCGCCCCGGCCGCGCGGTGCTGCGCTTCCCCAGCGTGGGCGCCACGGAGAATCTCATGATGGCCGCGGCCGCCATCGAGGGCGAGACGGTCATCGAGAAC
>CAYWAR010000008.1:0-12752 GCA_964455765.1 uncultured Elusimicrobia bacterium | reverse complement strand
CGGAAATCGCGGACTTGGGGGGGTTTCTGCGGGCCATGGGCGCGCGGGTGAGCGGAGTGGGCGGCTCCCGCGTGCGGGTCTGCGGCGCGCGGCGGCTTCATGGGGCGCGCTACCGGGTCTGCGCCGACCGCATCGAGACCGGCACCTTCCTCCTCGCCGCGGCGGCGGCCGGGGGGAGCGTGCTGCTCAAGGGAGCCGAGCCGGAGCATCTGGCCGCGCTGATCAAGAGTCTCGTGCGCTCCGGCGCCGCGGTGCGCGAGGAGAGGGGCGGCCTGCGCATCCGCTCGAAGGGCCGGCCCAGGCCGGTCTCGATCCATACGGCTCCCCATCCCGGTTTTCCGACCGACCTCCAGGCCCCCTGGATGAGCTACATGTGCCTGGCCCGGGGCTGGAGCCGGGTCCGGGAGGACATCTTCGAGAGGCGCTACCTCCACGCCGCCGAGCTCAGGCGCATGGGGGCCCGGGTGGTCGTGGAAGACCGGGACGCCGCGATCGAGGGGGTCGGGGCGCTCTCCGGGGCTCCGGTGATGGCCTCCGACATCCGGGCGGGAGCCGCCCTCATCGTAGCCGCCCTCGCGGCCCGCGGACGGACCGAGGTCCAGCGCGTCTACCATGTCGACCGGGGCTATGAGCGCATCGAAGAACGGCTCAGAAAGCTTGGGGCGCGCATCCGCCGCGTCCGCGCCTGAGCGGGCCTCCATGTCCACCGCCGCCTCCGCGGGCAAGACGCGGCCGCGTTCCGGAGACCGCGGCACCCTGGCCGCGACCCTGCGGTTCTTGGACTCGCGCGGCGAGACGCGCTGGGACCTGGGGCTCTCGCGCATCCGCGGCCTGCTCGGGCGCATGGGAGACCCGCAGGACGCCGTCCCCTCCATCCATGTCGCCGGGACCAACGGCAAGGGCACCGTCTGCGCTTTCCTGGCTTCCATCCTCAAGGAAAGCGGCCTGCGTACCGGGCTATACACCTCCCCGCATCTGCTCGATGTCCGGGAGCGCGTCGCCGTGGACGGCAAGCCGGTCCCGGCGCGAGCCTTCGCGGCGGCCGTGGACGCGGCCCGGCGGGCGGAGCGGGACCCCGCGACCTACTTCGAGCTGCTCACGGCCGCGGCGTTCCATCATTTCCGCGAGGCCGGGGCGGAGATCGCCGTCGTCGAGACCGGCCTGGGCGGCAGGCTGGACGCGACCAACGCCCTGGCGTCTCCGCTGCTCACGGTCATCACCTCCATCGGCCTCGACCACACGGATCATCTGGGCAAGACGCTCTCGGCCATAGCCGACGAGAAAGCCGGCATCCTCAAGCGGGGAGTCCCCTGCCTCTGCGGCGAGGGCGCCCCGGAGCCCCTCTCCAGGATACGCCGCCGCGCGGGAGAGGCCGGGGCTCCGCTAACGCAGGCCCGCGTGCGTTTGGAGACCGTGGCGACGGACTGGAACCTGGGCCGGCAGCGAGTCATTTTGGGCGGCGGCGCGCAAGGGCGCGCCGTCCTCGGAGCGCGGCCGTTCTCCTCTCGCGCAGGGGGTGGAGCAAGTGAGTTCGATCTCCCTCTGCCGGGGCCGGCCGCCCTGCGCAACGCCGCCCTGGTCCTCGACGCGGTCGCCCTGCTGCGCGCGCGGGGCCTGCGCATCGGGCCGGAGGCGGTCGCCCGGGGCTTTGAGAACGCCCGCTGGCCGGGGCGTTTCCAGGTCGTAGCGGAGAAGGGCCGGGTCCTGGTATTGGACGGGGCCCATAACGTTCCGGCCATGCGGGCCTTCTTGGAGACTTGGGATTCGTTTTCCTCCAAGAGCCGTCCGGGGGCGGCCGACGCGCTCTTCATCGCCGGCATGCTGGCCGACAAGGATGTCGACGGAATGCTGGATCTCCTGGCGTCCAGGGCGCGGCGGGCCGTGGCCGTACGCGCGGATTCTCCCCGGGCGCTGGGCGCGGCGGACCTGGCGCGGCGCATGGAGGCCCGCGGCATCGAGGTCGTCGCCCGGGCGGAGAATGCGCGTGAGGCTCTCCAGGCATGGGAAGCCGACGGCGCGGGAACGGCGGCTCTGTGCGGTTCCTTCTATCTTGTCGGCGACGCGCTCAAGTCCCTCGCCGCGCGGCGGCCCGGAGGCCGGGCATGAGGGCGCGGCGAGTCGGCTTGGGAGTGGACATCGGGGGCACCTTCACCAAGATCGTGGCCGCGACCCGAGAAGGGATCGTCCTCGACCGGGCCCGGGTCCCGACGCGGCCTTCTCTCGGGCCGCGGCGCTTCGTGGGCCGGCTCGCCGAGGCATTACGGCGCTTCGAGCGGAGCCTGAGCTTGCGCGCCGAGGCCGTGGGCGTGGGCGCGGCGGGAGACGTGGACCCGGCGCGCGGAATCATCCGTTTTTCCCCCAACATGCGGTCCTTCGACCGCTATCCTCTGAGGGACGCCCTGGCCGCGGCTCTGCGGCGGCGCGTATCCCTCCACAACGACGCGGACATGGCCGCCTGGGGCGGCTACGCGGTGGAGCTGGGACGCTCCAAGGAGAACCTGGCGGCCTTCACCATGGGCACGGGCATCGGCGGAGGACTGGTCCTGGGCGGGCGGCTCTTCCTCGGTTCCACGGGTTCGGCCGGGGAGTTCGGCCACATGCGCATCGCGCGAGGGGGAGAGAGCTGCCGCTGCGGGGCGCGAGGATGTCTGGAGGCCTACGCGGGGCGCTATGCGGTGGTGCGCGCGGCACGGCGGCTGCTCCGGGAGTCGCCGCGCAGAAACAGCCTCTTGAGGAACCTCGCGGACCGGCCGGGTTTCGACGCCTCGCGGGTGGCCGAGGCGGCCGGGCACGGCGATCCCATGGCCCTGGAAGTCTGGCGTTCGGTCGGGCGCGCCATGGCCTCCGGGATCGCCAACGTGGTCCTGGCCTTCAATCCCGACGTCGTGCTGGTGGCCGGGGGGGTCGCGCGCGCGGCGGCGCTCTTCCTTCCGGAGACGCGCCGCCTCCTGCGCAGGGAATCCTTTACGACCCCCGTGCGCCATGTTCGGGTGCTCGCGGCCAAGACCGAGGACCTCGGCGCGGTGGGCGCCGCCGTCTATCCCTTGGAGGAGGCCCTCCGTCCATGAGGAGGCGCGCCGCGGGCATGTTTTCCGCCGCGGTTTTCTTCGCTTGCGTCGCGGCGGGCGGGGTCCGGGCCGCCGAGCCCGCGGCGGAGGCCGCCGTCTCGAGCGCGGCTGCGGCCGGGGCGGAGGCGGACTACGCCCTGCCGCCCTCTCCCCTGGGCGGCGCGGAGTTCTCGGCCGACTTCCTGGAGTACTTTCAGGCCGAGTCCACCTTCACCCCGAAGGGAGCTCCTCCCAAGGGGGCGCTCCTGCATTTGAGCGGGCACGTGGTGCTCAAGGAATCGACCTGGACCATGCGCTCGGGGCGCTTGGACATCGACCTGGACGGGCGCAAGGCGCGCGCGTACGAAGGAGTGGAGATGGACGATAAGGAAAACGTCCTCTACGGGGAGACGGGTGAGTTCGACCTGGAGTCCCGGGACGGGAAGCTCACCCTGGCGCGCGCCGGCTTCCCTCCCTGGCGCATCCGCGCCGCCGAGGCGTCGGTGGACAAGGAGGGCCGCGCCGTCTTTCGCCGAGCGCATTTCACCAGCTGCGACGACTCCGCGGAGCATTATTTCCTGCGCTCCTCGGCCGTGCGCGTCGTTCCCAAGAAGTACCTCTACGCGACCAACGTCCGCTTCTATGTCGGGAAAGTCCCCGTCTTCTACAGCCCTTTCCTCTGGAAGTCCCTGCGCAGCAAGCGTCTGCTGCGCGCGCGCGTGACGCCGGGCTACGACAAGCGCAACGGCATCTACGGACGCAGCACGACGCTCTACTCCTTCTCCCCCTCGCTCTACGGACGGCTTTTCCTCGATTACTACGGGGCCCAGGGTCCGGCGGCAGGCTCCGAGTTCCAGCATCGAGCGTCGGAAGAGATGCGGGGCGCCCTCTATGCATACGGGATACGGGAAAAACATTCGGGCAAGGAGCGCTGGGCGGTGCTGGGCGACGAGTATGCGACGCTCGGGTCTTCGTATGCCTTCCAGGGACGCCTCCAAGCGCAATCGGACGCGGAGTTCAACAACCATTACGCGCGCACCAACGCCTTCCGGGTCACCCAGGAGCTCGTCAACGGGGCCGCCCTGGTGCGGCGGACCTCCCTGGGGACTACCCGGGTCTCCTATTCCCGCAAGGACACGCAGGACCCGGCGCGCAACCGCTTCATCCGGCGCTCGGAGAGCATGCCCCGCTTGGAGTTCCAGACCGCGCCCCTCTCCCTCAAGCGCAGCCCTTGGTTGAGCACCCTGCGCCTCTTCGCCGACAACCATTTCGAGGAGGAGCTGGGCTTCCTCCAGCGGTCCGCGGGCGCGGGCGTGGAGACCACGCGCAATGTCGCGCTCTGGAGAGGGGCGAGCCTGACGCCGCGCTTCGCCGTCTCCGAGACCTACCAGAGCCGCTGGGACACCCTGACGAGCCTGGGCTCCACCCGCACCTATCAGGACACCTTCACCGGCCGCTACGAACTCGGCGGCAACCTGCGCCTGAACACCCCGCTCGGCTATTGGGACGGGGCCTATGAGGTGGTCCGCCGTCTCAAGCCGGACACTTTCCAGGACGCGGCCGGGGCGATCGACCATGGCGTGGAGCGGGACCTCGTCACCCTGCAGGACACCCTGCTCCCGAGGCCGGGAGTGGTTATGAGGTTCGGCTCCGGCTATGATTTCCGGCGCTTCCGGGACCGCGAGCTGGGCTTCCGGCGGCGGGTCCAGCCCTTCCTGGCGGACCTGACCTTCCTTCCCGGGAGGAGCTGGCAGTTCTCCTTGCGCGACGAATACCAGCTCGACGAGGGCAACCGGGCTTTCCTGGCCCAGGCCGACTGGGGCGACCGGGAGGGGGTCTTCACCTCCCTGGGAATCACGCAGACCCTCGACCACCCGGGAGACACGCTGGCCGGGGGGGAGTTCGGCTGGGGGCCGACGCACGGCCTCTGGCGCTTCGGCGGCGCCCTGCGCACCCTGGTGAGCTCCGAGCCCGGCGCCAAGGTGCGCACGGCGCAGTTCTTCGAGAAAGAGGCCTGGGTGAGCCGCGACCTGCATGACTTCCATGTGAAAGGCCTCTTCCGCTCCAGGCCCGGAGGCGTCTTCGAAGTCACCGCCCGCGTGGAGCTCAGGGGCGGCGACGACAAGGAGCGCAAGATCGTGCGCAAGGACTGGGAGAGCGAATGGTTCCCGTGGAGAAGGAAGGATAAGCCCGAGTAAGCGGATTCCCCCGCGGGGAATCCGCTCGTTCAGGGGGATTTTGTATGATGTCCTGCTTGTGAGATTCAATGTCTAAACGCCTCTGGCTCGTCACCGGCGGAGCCGGGTTCATCGGCTCCCACATCGCCGAGCGCCTCGTCCGCGAGGGCCGCAGGGTGCGCATCCTCGATGATTTCTCCACGGGGAAGAAGGAGCACATCGCCTCTTTCCGCGACAAGATCGAGATATTCCGGGGGGACATCACGGAGCTCGGAGCTTGCCGTCGCGCGGCCAAGGGCGCCGACTACGTCATCCACCAAGCCGCGATCCGCTCCGTCCCGAAATCCGTCCACAACCCCACCGCGTCGCATGAGGCCAACGCCACCGGAACCCTGCACATGCTCATCGCGGCCAAGGAGGCGAAGGTCAAGCGCTTCGTCTACGCCTCCTCCAGCTCCGTCTACGGCGAGGCCGAGCTTTTCCCGCAGAAGGAGGAGCACCGCCCCAGGCCCGTGAGCCCCTACGCGGCCTCCAAGCTCTGCGGCGAGAATTACGCCATGGTCTTCGCCAAGAGCTACGGCCTGCAGACGGTCTCCCTGCGCTACTTCAACGTCTTCGGGCCCAGGCAGGACCCCGAGTCCCTTTACTCCGCGGTCATCCCGAAGTTCATGGAGGCCGCTTTCCTGGGGCGTCCCCTGGAGGTGCACTGGGACGGCAGGCAGTCCCGGGACTTCACGCACATCTCCAACGTGGTTCAGGCGAATCTTTTGGCCGCGAAGGCCGTCCGGGGGATCGGCGAGACCTTCAACATCGCCAACGGCAAGACCTATTCACTCCTCGACATCGTCTCCGCCATCGAGGGCATCCTGGGCCGGACGCTCAAGCTCAGATACCTCCCCAAGCGGGCGGGCGACGTGCGCAAGACCAACGCGGACATATCCCGGGCCAAGCGCCTGCTGGGCTACCGCCCGGTCATGGGTTTCGAGGGCGGCATCCGGGACACCTACGAATATTTCGAGAAGGTCTATTTCCGCGGCCGCCGGGGAGCGGTCGCCGCATGAGGCTCCTGGTCACAGGCGGCCTGGGCTTCATCGGCTCCAATTTCATACGGCATTATCTCGCCCGCCATCCCTCCGACGACATCGTCAACCTCGATCTGCGCACCTACGCGGGCAATCCCGCGAACCTCGAGGGCATGGCCCAAGCCCGGCGCCACCGCTGGGTCCGAGGCGACATCGCCGACCCGAGGGCGGTGGACCGGTGCATGAAAGGAGCGGACGCGGTTGTGCATTTCGCCGCCGAAAGCCATGTCGACCGCTCCATCCTGGAGCCGGGCGCTTTCCTGAGGACCAACATCCTGGGGACCCAGGTCCTCTTGGACGCCGCCTTGCGCCATAAGGCGCGGCGCTTCCTCCATGTGAGCACCGACGAAGTCTACGGGAGCGTGGAGACCGGGCATTCCCGGGAAGGGGATCCGTTGGAGCCCAACAGCCCCTACGCCGCCTCCAAGGCCTCCTCGGACCTCCTGGTGCGCTCCTACGGCGTCACCTTCGGCCTGGATGCCGTCATCACGCGGGCCTCCAATAATTTCGGCCCCTACCAGTTCCCGGAGAAAGCCCTTCCCTTGATGATCACCAACTGGCTCTCGGGCCTTCCCTTCCCGCTCTACGGCGACGGGCGCAACGTACGGGACTGGGTATTCGTGGGGGATCATGTCCGGGCCATCGAGCTCGCGCTGCGCAAGGGAAAAGCCGGGGAGGTCTACAACATCGGGGGCACCCGGTCCCTCGCCAACCGCGACCTGGTGTCGAAAGTGCGCCGCCTCATGGGCGTGGGGCCGGAGCTGGTCCAGCCCGTTGCGGATCGGCCCGGCCATGACCGCCGCTACGCCCTGGACTGCTCCAAGCTCAAGGCCTTGGGCTTCCGGCACGCCTGGACCTTCGAGGAGGCCCTGGAGAGCACGGTGCGGTGGTACCGCGATAACGCCGATTGGTG
Organism: uncultured Elusimicrobia bacterium; assembly: GCA_964455765.1. GTDB lineage: Bacteria > Elusimicrobiota > Elusimicrobia > UBA1565 > UBA1565 > CAYHRV01. Next base: position 5,533 of record CAYWAR010000008.1, on the reverse strand, counting down.
GAAGCCTCTGAAGGGGCGCAAGGAGTATCGATCCTACTACAAGACTCAATACAAGAAGCGATAGGAGCCCTATACACGGCGACGAAAGTCGCCGTGCGTTCCGAATGGATGCGCCCGTCGGGCGCGAGCTGGAAGACGCGCAGCACACTTCGTGCGCCGCGTATCATGGAGGAGAAGATGATGCAGGCCGTCTCGGATAACGATTCGGGCGTGAACCGGCGCGAGATCGTGCAGAGGGGCGGGTGGATCGAGGTCATCTGCGGGAGCATGTTCTCCGGCAAGACCCAGGAGCTCATCCGCAGGCTCAGGCTGGCGAACATCGCGCGCCAGAAGGTGCAGACCTTCAACTCCGCGCTCGACGTGCGCTACGGGCGCAACCACATCATCTCCCACGACCTGGCCAAGATCCCCTGCCACCCCGCCAGGACCATGCGCGACATACTCGACAAGGTGGAGCCCGATACCCAGGTGGTCGGCATCGACGAGGTGCATTTCTTCGGCCCGGAGATCGTGGAGGTCTGCGAGACCCTGGCCGACCAGGGCCGGCGCGTGATCGCGGCCGGGCTCGATCAGGATTACCGGGGTCAGCCCTTCGAGGCCACCTCGCGCCTGATGGCCGTGGCCGAGTTCGTGACCAAGCATCTGGCCATCTGCGTGGTCTGCGGCGCTCCGGCCAACAAGAGCCAGCGCCTGAGCCACACCCGCAAGCGCATCAGCGTGGGCGCGGCGGACAAGTACGAGGCCCGCTGCAGAAAGTGCTTCGTTAAATAACGTCAGGCTTCGCCGGTTCTTGGAATCCGCTGAAAACGTGGTTTGCCTCGTTTTTAGCGGATTCCGCTTATTGCGGCCTCAATGACGGAGGGCCCGGCCCAGAAACGTGGGAACGTCTTCTACGGAAAGGGTGCGTGTCCCCGGGCTGAGCGCGGAGAAGCGGTCCCCCGGCGATGGGAGGCAGATGAGGGCCCTTCGCGTTCCGTAGCCCTTGACGGCGCGGGCCAGTCACGATCACGGCGGGGAACTGCCGGGCCGCCTGACGCGGGGGTCCCTCTAGGAGTCGGGGCGCAAATCCCATGCTATGAGAATAATAAACTGTAACTTTAGAAAACTCAATACTTTGCGCCGCGCGCGTGAGGTGCTGTGATTTTTTCGGCAGGGTCTATGGTGGGAGGGGGGAACTCCCGCTGTTATAGGTAATGTGGAGGCCGGCGAGGGGGCGCTTCGAGGTTCAGCTGCCGATATCCTGCAATGTTGCAGATGACCGGGCTTATGCTTCCCACAAGCCAGAGGCGGGGTCCGCGCGATGAATATCTTGCCGCGCTAAGGGCGGGGGATAGAGGCGATTTTAAGCCGCTTATGGAGTTGGTCGCCCGATTCTCCGCGCCGCCGAAGGAACAGTCTGCCAGAAAACTTGGGAATGAAGGGGTCGTCTACGGCTTAATGGGAGTGGTTGGAGCGCGGACAAACTTCCATCGGCGATCGGACAGGTCCAGGGTCAGTGTCCCTGGACCCTTGCCGTCCGGGTTGATCCAATAGGAGTTCCGAGGATTATTCGAATCGTCATCAAGCAGCTCTGAAGTGTAGGGTGGAAAGCCAGTTTCCATGAACATGCCGTTTTGGATGATTCCGCTGGCCCAACGATAGAGGTATATGATGTAGTTCTGATTATTGTCTTTAATCATGGTGTCCATGAGTTTGGCGGCGAGGTAAAGCCGGCCGTTATAACGAAAATGTTTGAACCCCATGATGATGGGCATGCCCCCTGTCTGATTCGGCGATGCGCGTTTGTGCGTTATGGGAGCCAGTGGTACGATATTGGAACTCGAAAAACTGACCGCATGTTTGTCAAGGCGCAGAGCTTCACCGTCATAAGTAAGAAAATCAAACTTTGTCGGACTCATATCCGACTACGCGAGTGCCACGATTAGAAATGGTATCGTGGAAATGTCAATTGGTCCGACTGATTGAAGCTGATCTGGAGGTATGGTTTTGGGGAAGGAGTATTTGAACGCATGATGCTCGCACCATTGGTGATATATCCCAGTGGAATAATCAGTGCTGAAATAATAGAGCCCAAGGCGATAATTGTAGTTTGGGATCTCCTCTCTAATGTCACTCGGGGTGTGTGAAAAGATGACCAGGTTTTTCATTCCCCACCACCCAAAATCTCCGATGAGGAATTGATCCGGAATCTCTGAAAAGGGAAGATCAAGGAACTTGAATTGCTTTCCCATGGCCTGGGAGTATTTAAATCCGTTGGGTCCTGGATATAGAATCTCGTCCTTCCCATCAGCATTCAGGTCCCCTACGGCCCAGCGCTCATTACGCTGACTCGAATTCCGGTGATAGGGGAATTCCTGTGAGAGTTCAATGCCCGAATCACCAAAGCTGAAGATGCGGAATGTTGCGCTCGACTTGAACACCAACGATTCATGGCAATCACCGCCGAAATCGGCAACCTTGGCTGATTCAAGCTCGCTGACTGAGATTAATCCCGGGAGAATGGGTCCTTGGAAGGTGACGGAGGATTTTGATTCGTGAATCTGCCCGGAGCCAGGTTGCATAGGATGGATTGGCAGGCAGAGGAAGCCTAAAACAAAGGAGGCGTGCATCAGGAGGGCTCGCTTAGAATGGCTCAGGGGTAAAGAACACATACGCCCATCCTTTCTCTGATCTAGTTCGCCGCGCGGCGAGTTGCGGATTCAAACCCTCTAGCCGACACTAACGATGGTATCGATAACCGAAGCGTTTGTGGCCGAACGCGAGGGAATGGTTGAGGCCCCTCGGCTGAAACCGCGAGCCCACGGGCGAGGAACTCATCCTCGCGTAGGCCGCCATCGCCCGACCCCGCCCCGATCCAAGATCCTACACGCTACTGGGACCAGCTGGGGGTGAAGGAGTTCCCCGGGATGTCGGCGAGGGGGTGGGGGGCGGAGCCGTCCGCGTCCATAAGGTGGATGCGGCGGCGCTTGGGCGTCCCCCGCGTGCTGGAGAAGACGATGAAGCGGCTGTCGAGCGACCACGCCGGGTCCTCGTTGGAGCCCTCCCCGTGGGTGAGCTGGATCAAGCGCGTCCCGGTCACGTCGACAAGGAAGATGTCCATCGGGTCCTTGTTGTTGGCCCGGCCGGAGAAGGCGATCCATTCCCCGCTGGGCGACCAGGAGGGGGAGTCGCACCAGTTGAGCCGGGTGAGCCTGCGCAGGCGGCCCGTCGAGAGCTCCTGGACGTGTATCTGGGGGTTGCCGGCGCGGTCGGAGACGAAAGCGATCTGCCCTCCGTCCGGCGAGAAGGTGGGCGAGGAATCCACGCCGAAATGGGAGGTGACCCTCTCGATGGAACCGTCCGCCAGGCTCAGAAGGAAAACGTTGGGGTTCTTCTGCATGGACAAGGTCACGGCCAGCTTGGCGCCGTCGGGCGAGAATCCGCCGGCCAGGTTGAGCCCCTGCCGGTCCGATAGCACGCGGGATCGCCCCAGCTCCATGTCATAGAGGAAAAGGTCGGGGTTGCCTTCCTTGTAGCTGGTGAATGCGAGCAGGCGGCGGTCGGGACTCCAGCGGGGGAGGAGGGTGATGCTCTTGAAGGAGGTCGCGCGCCGCATCTCTTCCCCGTCATAATCGGCGAGGTAGATCTCCTTGCGTCCGGACTGGTCGTTGACGAATGCGATCTGGGTGTGGGCGATGCCGGGCCGGCCCGTCAACTGGCGCACCACGTCGTCGGCGACCTTGTGCGCCAGACTCCGCCAGTATTTCTCCTCCTGCTTGTAGTAGCGCTCGAGGACCGCTTCCCCGGAGCCCAGATCCTGGACCTTGACGGCCAAGGAGAGCTTCGACTGTACGCGGCCGGACTTGGCGGTGAGCAGGAACGAAGCGCCCGCCGTTTTCCAGGACGAAGCGGCCGCGTCCTCGCCCCCTTCGCCGGGCGCGGGGCCTTTTTCGATGAGGTCGAAATAGCGGGAGTAGAGGAGGTCGGAGCGCAGGGTGTCGCGCAGGCGCACCCCCGTTTCCCCGTCCTCCAGGCGCGTGGGATCCTCGGGGACGAAGGGAGGCAGACCCAGGGCCTTGCGCCCCATCCCCCGCGCGGCATCGACCCCGATGTAGACCTCCGCGGCGGGAGCGGCGGAGGCCAGGGACAAGATGAGCAGGACGGCTAGCCTCATCGTTTTTTTGGAGAAGAGGATTTTCTCGCGGGGGGCTGGGCCTTGGGGGATTCGAGCTTGCGCAGGGTCTGCGCCGCGACCTTGGCCTCGGGACTATTGGGGAAATCCTCCGGGATGGATTGGAGGTAGCGCTGGGCCTCGTCGGGGTGCACCTTGAGCTCGAGAAGGCACTGGGCGTATTTCAGACGGGTCGCGGGGGTCAGGTCGCTCTTGGGGAAACGGTCGAGGACCACGGCGTATTGCCGCGCCGCCTCCTCGTATTCCTTCCGGGCGTAGAGCGCCCCGGCGAGGTGGTAGGCGGCCAGGTCGGCCACCTCGCCCTTGGGGTATTTCTGGAGGTAGAGGGAGAATCCCTGCGCGGCGAGGTCGTACTTCTTCTGGTTGAATTGGACCAGGGCCGACTGGTAGATCTGGCTCGGGGTGGGCCCGGCGGAGGGCTCCTCCGTCTTGAGTTCCTCCTCCTCGGGCTCCTGGGGCGCGGCCTTCCGATCGCGCTCCTCTTGCGCCAGGCGGCGGTCCTCCTCGCGCTGTTCGACGAGCTTCTTCTGGGTGTTGGAAAGGGTCTCCCCCAGGCTGGCCACCTTCGTGGTCAGCACCGAGGCGAGATCGTCCATCTTGGCCGCGAGCCGGGAATTGCTCTGCTGGTTGTCCTTGAGGGTCTCGTTGAGCACGCCCACGTCCGTCCTCATCTGGTCGAGCTTGACCGCGAGGTCCGCCTGGTTGGACTGCATGGTGTTGAGCGACTTGCGCAGGGCCTGCATCTGCACGGTGAGGGAATCCGTCTGAGCGGAGAGGTCGAGGATGTCCCTCTGGGTGGCTACGCAGCCGCAGAGGCAGGCGGCCGCCGCGCACGCGGCCAGCCGCATCGTCACGGGCGCGGCGGCAGGCCGTTGGAGGCGGTCCGGGCGCGGACCTTGGTCTGGGCCCGCCGGTTTTGCGCCCAGCATTCCTCCGTGGATTCCTCGCACGCGGGAGCTTCCTCTCCGAACGAGATGGTGCCGAGGCTGCGTCCCGATATCCCGAGCCGGATGTAGTAGTCGCGCGCTTCCTTGGCCCGTTTCTGTCCCAGGGCGAGGTTGTACTCGATGGTCCCGCGCTCGTCGCAATGGCCTTCGATGAGTATCTCGAGGTCCGGGTGGGAGCGGAGAAACTCCGTGTTCCTCTTGAGCGTCACCCGGGCGCCCTCGTCGAGCAGATAGCTGTCGTAGCCGAAACGGACCGGGTCGAGGTCCTGGGTGTCCGCGAACTCCTTGCCCCGTATGCGGGCCTCGTCGACGTCCACTTCGGGAACGGCGCGGACCGGGGAGCCTTCCAAGTCCAAGCTCCCTTCCGCCCCGGAGCGGGCGGGTTTTCTGACCGTCTTCTTGGGAGCGCAGGCGG
>CAYWAR010000007.1:0-17856 GCA_964455765.1 uncultured Elusimicrobia bacterium | reverse complement strand
TGGACCCCTCGCTGGCCTCGGACCTCGCGGCCCTCTCCTCACCGGAGAGCGACGCCCACCTCGTCAGCCGCGACGACGAGGACAGGCTCTGGGTCCTGCTCGACCTCTGCGACCGCAAGACGCCCTCCTACCGCATCTACGACCGTGGGACGAAGCGGTCGACCTTCCTTTTCACGACCCGTCCAGAACTAGAAGGCTACGCGCTCGCGGCCATGAAGCCCGTGCGCATCACGGCCCGAGACGGCCTGACGCTGCCGGCCTATCTGACATTGCCCAAGGGAGAGAGGAAAAACGGACTTCCTTTGATCCTTCGGGTGCACGGCGGGCCTTGGGCACGCGACTCGTGGGGCTTCAACCCGGAGGTCCAGTGGCTCGCCGACCGCGGCTACGCGGTGCTTCAGGTCAATTACCGGGGCTCCTCCGGCTTCGGAAAGAAGTTCCTCCACGCCGCCGACCGGCAATGGGGCGCGGCCATGCAGGACGACCTGAGCGACTGCGCGCGCTGGGCCGTGGAGCAAGGCATCGCGGATCCCTCCAAGCTCGCGATCTACGGAGGCTCCTACGGCGGCTACGCGGCCCTGGCCGGCGCGGCGTTCACGCCGGACCTCTACGCCTGCGCCGTGGACCTCGTCGGCCCCTCCAACCTGATCACCCTCATCCGTTCCGTCCCGCCCTATTGGGAGCCCCTGCGCCGGGTCTTCGACCTGCGCGTGGGGAACGTGGACACGGAGGAAGAGTTCCTCAAGTCCCGCTCGCCGCTTTTCTCGGCCGGGAGCATCCGCATCCCCCTGCTCATCGCCCAGGGGGCCAACGACCCGCGGGTCAAACAGGCCGAGAGCGAGCAGATCGTCTCGGCCCTGCGCGCGAAAGGGAAGCCGGTGGAGTATCTTCTGTTCCCGGACGAGGGGCACGGCCTGGCCCGGCCGGAGAACCGCGAGGTCTTCTACGCCGCGGCCGAGCCCTTCCTGGCCAGGCACCTCGGCGGATATTGCGAATAAATCTCCGACCCGCCTTAAAATGCCTTCGGCATTTTAACGCGGGTCGGGTCTGTTATCGCCGTTCTCGTCGACGAGCTGGACGGGGTAGGGGGAGAACTTCTCCACCGCGGGGCGCATGGAGGGGTCGCCGACCACGCTCAGGAGGAGGGTCTCGGGATGGAAGTAGAGGCGCGCGGCCTCCCGCACCTCTTCGGCGCTCACCTCCTGCACTTTCCCCACGAAGACGTCGAGCCTATCCTCGGGAAGCCCCATCATCAAGCCGTGGAGGAGGGCGTCGGCCACCCCCTGCTGGGTCTCCAAGCCGCGCACGAAGCGCCCGGCCAGGGTGTTCTTGGCTTGGCGCAATTCCTCCGGGCTGAGGAGCTCCTCGCGCATTCTCCTCAGATGTCCCAGGATAGCCTCGATGGCGGGAGCGGTCACCTCGTTGCGCACCTGCGTCTTGACGACGAAAGCCCCGCCGCTGCGCGCGGAGGGCAGGCGCGAATAGATCCCGTAGGTATAGCCCTTATGCTCGCGCAGGTCCGTCATCAGGCGCGCGGCGAAGGAGCCGCCCAGGGCCTGGTTGGCGACCAGGAGCTTGAAGTAGTCCGGGTGGTCCTCGCTCAGGGCGAGGTTCCCCAACTGCAGCACCGACTGCGCCGAGCCGGGCCGCTCCACGAACACGATCCGGCGCGCCTCCCCCCCGGTCTCCCGGGCGGGAGGCAGGGGAGCCGCCGGGAGCTCCCCGAGCGGCTTCCAGGAAGAGAAACGGGCCTCGAGCATGGGCTCGAGTTCCGAGCGGCGGATGTCGCCCGCGGCCACGAGCGTGGAATTGGCCGTGACGAAGAGTTTCTTATGGAGGACCTGCAGGGCGCCGCGGTGGATGCGCGCGATGGACTCCTCGGTGGGCGCGGTGACCGCGTAGGGATGCCTGCCGTAGAGCTTCTTGTTGAAAGCCACCCCGGCCAGGAACGCGGGCTGGGAACGGGCGACCTTGAGCTCCGAGACCATGTTCGTCTTGCGCAGCTCCACCTCCGCCTCGGGGAAGACGGGGTCCAGCGCGGTCTCGGCGAGCAGGTCCAGCATGCGCCCGGCGCGCTCGGAGAGGGAGAACGCCTCGAGCACGAGGTAGTCCCTCATGGCCTGGGCGTCCAGGCTTCCCCCGAAGGCGTCGGCCTCCTGGGCTATCTCCTTGGCGCCGCGCTTGGAGGTCCCGGCCGTGAGCAGCTCGGCCAGCGCGTCCACGAGCCCGGCGTCCCTCGCCCCGGCCAGCGCCGTGCCTCCGCGCACCGCGAGCCTCACGCTCAGGAGGGGGAAGCGGTGGTCCTCCACCAGGAGCACCTCGAGTCCGTTGGAGAGCCTGAAGCGTTCCTTGGGCGGGGTGCGGTAGGGCTTCATGGCCCCGGCTTCGGGCATCTTGGGTAGACCCGGCCCGCTAGGGCCCGGCTTCTTGAGGGTGGTTTTGGAGGAAGAGGTCTTACCCTTGACGGGGGGCTGCGCAGGAGCCGCGAACACCAGGGGCGCGCAGAGCAGAAGAGGAAGGAGGAACGCCCTCATTTCTTCTCCTCGGCCGCTCCCACGTCCTCGGAGGCGGCACTTCCTCGGGTTATCCCTCGGTCGAACGCGGGCCCGCGTGGCCCGGAGTCCAGCTCGAAGACATTGGCCGAGGCGGGGATGAGGTACTTGGCGGCCGCGGCCTGGACCTGCTCCGGCGTCACGGCCATGAACTTCTCCAGCTCGCCCTCGGCCGCGGCCGGGTCCCCATCGAGCACCGCGGCCCGGAGCAGGGCCGAGGCCCGTCCCAGCGCGGTCTGGGACTGCACGACCTGGTCGGAACGGAATTTGACCTTCACCCGCTCCAGCTCCTCCGCCGGGACTCCGGAGGAAGAGATGCGCCCGACTTCTTCATAGACCAAGGATCGGATGCCTTGAGCCGAGGCTTCCGGTTTATGGAGGATGAACCCGCCGAAAAGCCCGGGCGCCTTGAACTCGGCCCAGTCCGAAACGGGGAAACCCAGCCCGCCCGTGCCCATGGCGTCGATGGCCGTGGCCGCCTGCTTCTCCTTGACCAGGAGCTGATAGAGCCTCGCGCTCTTCCCCTCAAAGAGCAGGCGTCCCAGGAGCGTCAGGGCGTAATAATCCGGCGCCGAACGCCGCGGCGGCATGTTGCTCCACACCACGGCCACGCCCGGCACCTGAGCCTGCGCATCGACGGACTGGAACGCACGCTCCCCCTCCTGCCGGGGCTCGCTCGTATCAAGGAGCGTGGGCTCGTCGCGGTTGGGGATCCAGCCGAAATAGTCCGAAACCCAGGCGCGCGCCTGGACCGGTTCGAAATCTCCCACCACGGCCAGCCAGGCGTTCTTGGGCGCGTAGTACTGGTTGAAGAAGGCGCGCACGTCCTTGAGCCCGGCGGCCTGGAGGTCCTCGAAGCTCCCGATGGTCGGGTGGCTGTTGGCGTAGTTGGCGAAGGTCCGGGAGGCCACCTCCACCCAGAGCAGGGGCGCGTAGGCCTCGTTGTCCACGCGCATGCGCCGCTCCTCCTGCACCACCGAGACCTGGTTCCTCATGTTCGTTTCGCTGACGTCGAGGGCGCTCAGGCGATCCGCGTCGAGCCACAGGGCCACGGGGAGGACGCCGGAGGGCATCTCCTCGAAATAGAAGGTGAAGTCCTGGTGCGTGGAGGCGTTGTTGTCGGCCCCGTTCCTCTCGAGGATCTTGTCGAAGTCCCCCTTCTTGACGTGAGCCGACCCTTCGAACATGAGATGCTCGAAGAGATGCGCGAACCCGGAACGCCCCCGCGCCTCGTGGCGCCCGCCCGCGTCGAAGATCATCGCCACAGTCGCCACCGGGACGGCCGTATCCCGAGAAAATACGACGCGCAGGCCGTTGGGAAGATCGAAGCGCTCGAAGGGGATGGAGCCGGCGCCCGGCTCCAGGCCGGAGGCCGAGGGTGCCGCGGGCGCTTGGGAAGTGTGTTCGCCCGCGGCGCGGACGGACAGGCCGGGCAAGCAGAGCGCGAGAACGAGCGGCGCCGCGGCCCGCCTCATCCCCGTCCTTTGATCCGTATGGCGCGGGGGAGGCCGTCGAGCCGGCGCGGGGCTTTTCCGGCCGGAATCTTCTGGGCGAGCACGATCATGCGCAGGGAGCTCAGAGTGAAGGGGGCTCCGTCATATCCACCCCAGGCTCCCTTCATCGCGAAACCCGCCAACCCCAAAAGCCGGGCCAGCTCGGTCAGAGAATAGACCCGGACCGAACGCTCCCCTTGCGAGAGCAGGCCGGTCTCCAGGTCGAAGACCTTTTGCGAGAGCGTGCCTGGGTCGAGGTTGCGCACCAGCCAGTCGCGGTTGGGCAGGTCCAGCAGAAGCTTGCCCTCGGGCTTGAGCGCCTTCTGCACGGACTGCAAACAGCGCAGGTCGTCGACTTCCCGGGGGAGGTTGCCCAACGGGGTGTGGAGATTGACGGCCACGTTGAATTCCCCATCGTAAGGGATGCGGCGCAGGTCGCAGCTCTGGAAATGGACCCAGAGGCCTTTGTCCTGCGAGAGGGCGCGGGCGCGGGCCAGGGCGGCGCTGTCCGGGTCGAGGCCCAGCACCCGGCAGCCCCGACGCGCGATCTCCAAGGTCTGCGCTCCGCCGCCGCAGCCGATGTCGAGAACGCGCGCCCTGTCCTTGAGGCCGGCGAAGCGGTCGACCCCGTCGATCTGCTCCCGGACGAACTCCTCGCTCCGGCTGGCGGCGTCATAGTCGGCGAGCATCTTGCGCCAAAGCCCGTCCGTGGAGCGGCGCGCTAACGCCATGGACTCCAAGCGCGTCTCATGCGGGTATCCCAGCAAAAGGGTTCCTTCGGCTTCCTGCATCGCGGTTCATCCCCTTCCTTCATTCTATCATAATCCCCCGACCCGTCTCCCCCGCGGGGAGACGAGTCCGTTCCGAGGGGGCAAACCGTCAGGACAAGCGGCCCGCCAGCCTGGACTGGGCGAAGGGCTCGCAATGAAATAAGTGATGCATTTCGCCGGAGGCGATTTTGGAGCGAGCCGAAGCGATGCGAGGCGCGCAGGCCTGAAGGCCTGTAAGCCGAGCAGCGCAAAGGCGCAGCCCAAAAGCGCCCCGGCCCTTCGGGGAGGCCCGCTATTGGCCGATTTCGTCGTTGCTCGTCGCTTACATAGCTCACGCTATGCGCGCTCCTCACGCCTAGAAATCGGCTCAACATCGGGCCTCCGAAATGTATCACTTATTTCATTGCGAGCCCTAAGGCTCTTTGTTACAATCCGAGGCATGAACAGACTACGATTTCTGCCGATCCCCTGTCTCCTGACCCTGGCCGCGGGCTGCGCCGGCTCCCAGATCGAGGAGCAGAAGAAAGCGGTCGAGAGCCTTCAAGCCCAGGCCCGCCAGCGCTTCGACGAGACGCGCGGCCTGAGCGACAAGATATCCTCCCTGGAATCCGAACGGACCAGCCTCCAGGGCCAGCTCTCCGACCTCACGGCCAAGCTGGACTCCTCCCAATCGCGGGCCGAGATGCTGACCAAATCGAACAAGGACCTTTCCACGGCCATGGAGTCCAACAAGGGCCAGATCACGACCAAGCTCAAGGAGCTCGTGCAGGAGAAGGACGAGCTCAGCCGCAAGCTCACCGAGCTCAAGAAGGCGGCCATCAAGTCCAACCGCATCCTCAAGTCCCAGGCCGAGGCCGCCAACGCCGAGAACGAGCAGCTAAAAGCCGAGCTCGAGGCCTCGCGCAAGGAGCTCGACTCCATCGGCGCCAACCGCCAGCAGGTGAGCGAACAGCTCAAGGACCGCATGGCCAAGACCCGGGCCGAGCAGGAGAACCTCTCCGAATCCCTCCGCCCGGAGCTCGCCTCCCAGCAGGCCTCGCTCGCCCAAGCCGGGGAAGCCATCCGCCTGACGCTCCAGGTGCCCCTGCTCTTCAAGGCCCAGGACGCCAAGCTCACCGACGCCGGGGCGTCCTTCCTCGACCGGCTGGCCAAGGCCCTCAACGCCTTGCCCCATCGCTCCGCGCGCGTCGAGGGGCACTCGGACAACTCCACCATCAACTGGAGCCTCTTCGGCGGCTACACCAGCCACTGGGATCTCTCCTCGGCCCGGGCGACGGCCGTGGCCCGGCACCTCCACAACAAGGGCGTCAATCCCCGGCGCCTGACCGCCGCGGGCTACGGGGAGTTCCGGCCCGTGGCGCCCAACGACACGGCCGAGGGCCAGGCCGCCAACCGCCGGATCGTGCTGCTGCTCGAGCCCATGCAGGCCTCCGCCTCCGCCGAGACCCCCAACACGGAAACCATCCCTTCTCCTTAAAATATTGTTTTCCAGCCTGGAAGGGCGAAACTGAGCTGAGTTCTCGCTGCGGGGCCTAACGGAAGCCTGCGCCCGAAGCGCGCAGGCTGAGTTAGGAGAGGCGGTCGAACACAGAGGCCGACCTCGTACCCGCAGTGGGAACTCAGCTCAGTCTCGCTTTACAGCTTTGCGCCGGATGGGCCGTCTTTGAGGATTCGGAAGGAGTTGACGAGCTTGTTGAAGCGGTCTTCGTAGCGGCTGAAACCCGAGCGGGTGCCCGGGTAGATGAGCACGTAGAACCCGCTCTCGGCGGGCACGACGACGTAGGCGTGCTGGCGCAGGACCGCGGTGTTGCCTTCCTCGTCGCGCGAGGCGCCGTAGCGGGTGTCCCCCGGCACGGACATGGGCGCGGAGACGACGAAGTGGATGGCCTCTTCCCCGCTCACCTTGATGTGATGGAGGTTCTGCTCCATCAGGGAATTCTCGTGATAGAGCTCGTTGAGCGTGCGCTCCGCGTACTCCTCGGCGGAGGCGTAGCCCTGCTCCATGGCGAAACCGTGGGCGAAGGGCGCCCCGGCGGCATGCCAGCGCACGCTGAAGCTGGGCGCCCCGCGGAAGAAGTCCGCGTCGAAGGGGCCCAGGAAGGTCGTGTTCACGTAGTTGGCGCCCTGTTCCTCGTAGAACACCCGCCAGGCATAGGGCACCTCGACGGAGAAATCCCCGGCGTCCGAGACGTAATGGAAGTACTTGGGTTTGCGGCAGGAGGATAGGGACAGCGCCGCGGCGCAGACCAACAAGGCGCTTAGGAGCGTTTTCGCTTTCATCGCAGGAGTAGGCACGGCAAGACCGATTATAACAGCAGGCCAGGGTTGACGCAAGAAAAATCAGGACTCCTGCAAGGCCCGCAGCTCCCCATCGGTCTGCCGGAGCCTCAGGGCGAGGGCGCGGGCCAGGCGCGCGAAAACGCGGACGCCCATGTCCGGCTGGCTGCGCGCGAGCTCGTCGAAGCGCGCGCGGGAGAAGGCGTATATCTCCACCGGCGTGCTTGCCACGGCCGAGGCCGAGCGGGCGTCGTGGTCCAGGAAGGAGACTTCCCCGAAAAAGTCGCCCTGAGCGAGGGTGGCCAGGTGATAGGTCTTCCCCCCTTCCAGGGGAAGGAGGATGCGGACCTTGCCCCGGCGGATGAGGTAAAGCTCGTCGCCCCGCTCGCCCTTGGCGAAAACGCGCTCTCCCGCCTTGAAGGACGCCTCGCGCAGGCACCCCTTCATGGCCTCCAACATGCCCTCGTCGAACTTGCGCATCAGGTCGACCTCGCGCAGGGAAAGGACGCTCTCGTGGGTGTCCCGGCGAGGGGCGGCCTCGGCGAGCAGCCGGTCCTCCACCCACTCCAAGGCGTCGTCGATGGAGTCGAAGACGTCCACGTTGCGCGTCGCCTTGAGCAGGCCGACTTCGCTGAAGTAGGCGGCCAGGTCCTGCCCCGTGGGCAGGGATGGGGGGAGGCTGCACAGGAGCAGGCGCCCCTGTCGGTCGTGCAGATGGTCCTCGATCTGCTTGAGCATGTGGATGGCGGTGAAATCGACGGAGACCACCCGCCGCATGTCCAGGAGCACGAATTTCCGGGTCTTGAGGTCCTCTTCGAGCTCGGTGAAGAGCTGGTCCGTGGTCCCGAAGAAGAGGCTGCCTTGGAGCTCGCAGACGACGGTCTGGTCTCCCCGCTCCTCGAGGAGAGCCGTCTCCTCGGGCAGCCGCCTCTGCTTGGAGAACACCCGGTTCCCGTAGGCCTTGCGCCGTATGACATGCCCGCGTATCTGGTCGCGGATGAAGAGCAGTATCGACATCCCCAGGCCCACGCCCGCGGCCATGATGAGGTCCGCGGCCACCGCGGTGACGATCACGGTGGCCCCCACCCCGAAATCGAAGAGCGTCGAACGCTTGCGCAGGAGCCGGAAGCTCTTGCGGTCGTACATGCCCCAAGCCACCACGATGAGTATCCCGGCCAGGGCCGGCAAGGGGACCCAGGCCATCCAGCGGCTCAGCAGGAGGAAGGCGGCCAGGGCGAAGACTCCCGCCAGCACCCCGGAGAGGCGGGTGCGCCCCCCGGTGTGGATGTTGACGAGCGTGGCCCCCATGGTCCCGGCGCCCGGCGCGCCGCCGGCGAGAGCGGAGAGAAGGTTCGCCAAGCCCTGCCCCCGGAGCTCGCGGTTGGAGTCATGGCGCGAGCGGGTCAAGGCGTCGACGACCACGCAGGTCTTGAGCGTATCGATCGAAAGCAGGACCGAGAGCGTCATGGCCGGCACGAGTATCGCCTTCAAGGACCCCAGGTCCAGCTCCCGCAGGGAGGACCACCGCGAGAAGAGCCCGGAGAGCGCCGCGGCCGCGCCCTCGCCGATGGGGCCGATGACGAGAGCGTTGCCTTCCAGGACCCTCAGCTCGGGCCGGGCCCAGGCCAAGGCCCAATACGCCGCCAGCCCGCCGGCCAATCCGAGTATCGGCGCCGGCACCGGGAGGTCCTTGGGGGAGAAGATCATCACGGCCATGGTGGCCAGGCCCACGCTCAGAGCCGCCCAGTTCCAGAACGCCGGCGAGAGCGCTTCCTGCAGATGCGCGCCCGCCGGAAGGCCCAGGAGCTTGGGGATCTGTCCCAGGAAGATGAGCACGGCCACCCCGCTCAGGTAGCCGGTGACCACGGGATAGGGGATGAACTTGATGAGGGCCCCGCCGCCCGCGGCCCCGTAGGCGAGCTGGAGCAGGCCGCAGAAGAGGGCGGTGAGCGTGAGGAGCAGGGGGATGTGCGCGGGGCTCGGCACCGGGGAGCCGGCCGCCGCCAGCGTGCCGGCCAGGGCGGCCATGACGGCCGCGGCCGGGGCGCAGGGCGCGGAGACCAGGCGGGGCGCTCCGCCGAAAAGGGGCGCGGTGACGCCGATCAAGACCGCGCCCACGATCCCGGCCAGCGCGCCCTTGGCGGAATGCTCCGGTCCCAGGGCCGCGTAGATCACCACGCCGTAGGCGATGGCCTGGGGCAGGGCCACCAGCATGGCGGCGAGCCCTCCCCACACCTCGGAGAGGACCCCTTCCCCGCCGTTCGTATCGGCAAATCCGGATCGCGAAGGGGCTTGTATATTATCCACCGGAATCTATTTCGAGGGCGGGAAAGCCGCGGGGCTGCGCCAGTAGCGCGCCGGCAGGGAGCCCATGGCCATGACCGCGCACTGGGATAGGATGAAGACCGTGAGCCAGACGAAAGCCTTGTCCATGAAGCCGTAGGAGTGCAGGCCGATGCCCAGCATGTTCACTCCGAACCAGGAGAAGCTCGTCAGGATGGCCCCGAACACGGCGAGCACCACGAACCCGCGCTCTCTCACGAAACCGGCCCAGCGGGCGTGCAGCATGAAGGCGCACCAGAGCACGATGAGCAGGGCCCCGTTCTCCTTGGGGTCCCAGCCCCAGAACCGGCCCCACGACTGGTCCGCCCAGATGCCGCCGAGCACCGTGCCCACGAAACTGAAGAAGAGGGTGAAACAGACGACCCCGTAGGTCATGCGCACCAGGGTGCGCGCGGAGGCCTCGTCGAGCGAGGGGGTGAACAGGCCGCGGAAGATGTAGAGGTGGGCCAGGAAGGCGGCGAGGAAGGCGCCGCCGTAGCCCACGGTGATGGTCACCACGTGCGTGGCGAGCCAGAAATTGGAGTCGAGCACCGCGCGCATCATCTCCATCGTGTCCCCGGTCGCGGAGAGGTGATGGGCCACGATGAGCGTGATGAACCCGGCCGCCGAGGCCGTCACCGTGCCCAACCCGTTGCGGTAGAGCCTCTCGAGCACGATGCTCACGCCCGCCGCGGTCCAGCCTACGAAAATGGCCGAGGAATAGAGATTGGTCACCGGCGGCCGGCCCTGCAGGAGCATGCGGGCCAGAAGCCCGCCCGTATGGACGATGAAGCCCAGGGACATGAGCCGGAAAGCCGCCGCGCCGAGAGCCTCCTCCCAGAACATCCAGCCCAGGAAGGCCAGAAGGAGGGCGGCCACGTAGAGCGCCATGCCCTTATAGAAGGGCTCGTAGCGGTTGAAGAAGGACTCCCGGGAGGCCAAGGCCGCGGTGCGGGTCAGGTTCGAGGCGAGCGGGTCCAGATGTGAATGCACGGCGCGGTTGAAGGCCTCCGCGTCCCCCCGGCGCCAGGCGCTGAGCGCCGAGGCCAGGGACATGGCCGAGGGATGCAGGCTCGCGCCGTTGAGGGTCTGGAGCAGGCCTTCGCCCATGCTGTGCCAATGCTCCGCGCTCTCCCCGTCCCGGGGCGGCAGGGCCTGGAAATAAGCCGCGTCCGCGAGGAAGCGGAAGCGCTCGAAGTAGCCGCTCAGGGCCTCCAGAGCCTTCCTCTCCTTGGCCGAGACCTTGGATTTGCCGTGGGCGCCGAGCGCCGAGATGCCGGCGGCGGCCGCTTTCTGGAACTCCGCGATGTCGGCGGGGAAATCCTCGGTCCCGGGGACCTGCAGGGAGTTGCGCAGGCGCTGATAGAGGATGACGCGCTCGTTGAGGTTCATGACCGCGGACTGGAAGCGCGAGCGCTTGGCGCTCTCGACGGGCTCGACCTTCTCCGCCTGCGAGGCGATCTCGCCCAGGGACGCCTTGATGTCGGCGAAGGAGTAGTAGCGGCCCTTGCTCTCCAGCCCGATGAGCCCCAGCACGTCCGGGTCGTCGATGACGAAGAGAGGGAGCTTGTCCGCGCTCTCGGGCTTGGCCATCGCGTCGAGCGCCCACTCCACGGCGCTCAGCCGCCGCTCGCCGTTATGGAGGGTCTGCTTGCTGCGCAGGACCAGCAGGGAGCTGCGCGCCACGGTGTCGAAAGGTTTGACCCGCCCCTCGTGCAGGACCGGGATGCGGCCGAAGGCGGCCAGGTCGAAGCCGTTGCGCGAACGCTCCGGCGCCATGCCGCCGAGGAGCCAGAGCACGGAGAGCGCGAGCGCGCCGGCAGGGAGCCAAGCTTCCAGCGCGCTCTTTTTCCTATGCGGAGTCATGGTCTCGCCGCCCGGGACGCGGAGAAGCTGAAATAGAACTGCACGGCCAGCCCGAGGCTGGCCAGGATGCAGGCTAGGTAGGGCAAAAGCCAGCCCGGGTTCTCGACGACCTGGAGCACGGAGAGCTTGTCGTCCTTGCCGAAGCTCGCCTGATAGAACGCCTTGTTGCCGTAGCGCAGGGGATTGTTCATGTAGATGAGCACGTCGCGGTCCTCCCCCTTGGCGGGGTCGTCGAGGCGGACGAGGCTCGAAAAGCTCTTGGGGATGTCCGTGCCCGGATACATGACGCGCTTGAACTTTTTCAGGGTAAGCGAGAAGGGCAGGGGGCGGCGCCTCATGCGCAGGGAGAGCTGATACTCCTTGCCTCCCGCGGTGAAGGACTGCGGAGCTCCCAGGCCGTTGGAGAGCAGGTAGACGCCCAGGCTCCTGCCCCCCTCGAGCACCTCCACGAAGGCCGCGGCCTGGTTGACCTGGTCATCGGAGGAGACCGGAAGGGCCCGGCGCGCGACCAGACCCGTCCCAACGCCGGCGCTCGCGGCCGCGGGATCTTCCGCTCCTTTGCGCTCCAGGGTCGAATTCTCGTAATAGTCCTTGAGCCGGAGCGTGAAAGGCCAGCGCGCGTGCTTGAACTCCCGGCCGGGCTTGAGCGCCTCCTCGCGCAGGGCGAAAGCCTCGTCTACGCCCGGGTCGGAGCCGTCGACCACCGCGAGCTCCACGCGCCGGGTGCTCTCGGTGTAGCCGAGCGTCTGGCCTTCCAAGACGGCCATCTGCGTCTCTTCGGCGAAGAAGCCCGTGACGAACTCTCCGGCCACCAGGAGCACGATGCCCAGGTGCACCAGCCAGATGCCGGCCTTGCGCCGCTCCCAGGTGAAGCGCTCATAGAACGCCGCGGCCAGATTGGCCAGGAGCACGCTCCCGACCAGGGCGCCGCCGGGGAAGAAGGGGATCTTGAGCCCCGCCGCGGGCGACCAATAGAGGAAGAAGGAGCGGATGTCCCGCTTGACCGCGGCGAAGATGCCGATCTGCACCTGGTCCAAGGTGCAGAGGAAGACCACGGCCATGAGCAGGAGTATGCAGACGAGCGTCAGTTCCAAAGCGGCGAGGGACTTGATCGCCCTGCGCCACGGGGGAAGGGAGGCCGTCTTATTCATGGGTCCCCGCGGCATGCAGGCTGTCCAAGAGCTCCAGGAAACCCGGTTTGGCCGCGCCCACGGTGGGGGCGGGCCCCATCATCTTGAAGAACCAGGACTCCTCGCCGTGCGGGAGTATGCCGGCCAGGAGCCTCTTGTTCCCCGCGCCCGTGAAATCCACCACCAGGACCTCTCCGGCCCGGGTCTTGACCTTCGTCGAGGCGGCGGCCAGGGCCTTCTCCGTGCCCAAGGGCTCGAGGCCGATCTGCCCTCTCCAGCGCTCGATATTGGGCAGGATCCCGCCGGCCCCGCCGGCGAGCATGACGATGGACATGTCCGCCTCGCCGTCCTTGCCCGCGATGGAATAGCTCCCCAGGCGCATCGAGCCGGCGGGCTTCTCCTTCCAGGAAGCGGGAGCGTGCCAATGCAGGTCGCCGGTCTGCCCGGCCGAGGCGCCGGGACCCGGGCCGCCGGGCATCGCGCCGCCGGAAGCGATCTCGGGATGTCCGGGAGGCAGCTCCATGTCCGAGCCGTGCATCCCGGCCGTGTGCGCGGGAGCCGGAGCTTCCTTGGGCGTCCGATAGACCTGGATGTCCTCCCGGGAACAGCCCGCGAGAACCAGCAACGGAAGGATCAGAGCGGTAATAGTGGATTTCATTGTCCTTTATCAGCCATGCAACAGCCATGCCAAGAGCGCGGGTATTGTACAACAAAGATGGATTTGTGATACCTGGCCCAAGCCGGGCTGATCGGACTATTTCAGCGATAGAAAGGTCGCCGCGATCCTGCGGGAGCTCTCCTTGGAGACCCCGGCCTGGGCGGCGAACCGGCCCCAACGATCCACCGCCGCCCTCACTTCATCGAGGACGGCCGCGGCCCGCGACTTGGACACGCCGGCTTGCCCGGCCAAACGGAGGATGTGCTCCCGCCCGGGAGCCTTGCCCTCTCCGGCGAGAGTCATGCTGTGCTCGCCGCCCGGTCCGGAGGCGTAGGTCAAGTCGTAGGCGGGAGAGAGAGTCCACTCTCCGCTCGCGTCATCGAGGATGAAAGCGAAGTTCTTGACGTGGTCGTCCCGGCCATGGGACGCCGCGTTGAACACCATCCGCCGGAAAGCCCTCAGCACGGCCTCATGATCGCGCGTCAAGACCGATGCGGCCTTGAGGAGGTCGGCGTAATCGGCCGAGGGGACGCGGAAATCCGATTGGATGAGATCGCCGAAGGTGTGGACATGGAAGCGCCGGTTCCCCTCGCGGTCGAATCGCTTGACGCCGAAGAAGCGGCTCCCTCCGGCTGTCTTGAAGAGCCGCGTCGGGGGCATGTCTATGCCGGCCGCCCCGGCCATGAGCGCGTAGGCGTATTCGACGGGCCCGGCATCGGGCATGTCCTTCTTGGCCGCGAACTTGACGATCCAATGCTCGAATCCCTCCGGCAGGTCGTCCTCGCCGGAAAGGAGGCTCTCCCCGCGCACGCCGACGAGCACTTTGGGTCGGGCCCCGCCGGGGGAGCCGCCCGCCCGCAGGAGCCTGGGCAGGACCTCCACCGCGTCGCCGGCCAGTATCTCTTGGGACTGGCGGGCAAGGTCGTGCAGGTCGAAGATTCCGGCGTCGACAGCCGGGCGCTCCGAGGGCGGATGATAGGTCAGAGCGCCCATGGTCCGCGTGCCCAGCCAGGAAAGGCGCTCCAAGGGACCCACCCCGCCGGGATCGAGGCCCAGGGAGCGGAAATGCCGGTCCATCAGCAAAAGTCCCCAGCCATCGGGCAGGGAATCGTCGAAGAGCCCCGGGAGCGGCCCGAAGGCATGGTCGGCGTGCTCGAAAAGACCGCCCTCGAAAGGGAGGCGGAAAGGGGATAGGTTCAGGCCGGTGGCCAGGAACTCCGGAGCGTACTCGAAGTAGGTCCGGCCGCGCTCCGAGGCCAAGTCTCCGACTGCGAGCGACTCGCCGGGGCTCCGCGTGAAACGGACCTGGAGTTTTTTCAGCTCCGCCCCCGCTTGCGCTCCGGCTTGGCGGCGCGCTCTTCGAGCTCCGCGAGGGTCCGGGCGGGAGGAGGGCGGAAAAGGCCGTTGAATTCCTCCAGACGGGCCAAGGCGTGGGCGGCTTTGAGGACCAACTCCAGGGAAGCCTTGCCGGTGTTCTCGAAGCGCTTGAGGGAGGCCGTCGATATCCCGGAACGCTTCGCCAGCGTTTCCCGCGTCCAGCCCTTGCCCAGCCTGAGAACTCGCATGCGCCCGGCCAACGCCTGCCCCGCCTCCGAAGGCCCCAAGAGAGTCAGAAGCGCCGTGTTCATACCCCAGTATACCCTATATAATTATAATAGTCAATATATTATATTTTATATAATAATTTATATATAACAGATATTATTATATCTATTATTAATATGCAGGCAGTGTGGTCAAGCGGGCATCCTCCACCGGAGCGCCCACGGTGAAGTGGTAGAGGCTCTGGAAGCTCCGGCCCTCGAGCCCGAGCGCTTCGTGCACCGGATCGTCGAAATAGCACCCAATGCCGGTGCCGCGCAATCCGGCGGCCTCCGCCTCCAGGTAGAGGACCTGCCCGATGGCCCCGCATTCCCAGAATAGGTTCCGGTAGAACGCGGCGCCGAACTCCTCGAGCCTGGGCTCGAACTCGGCGAGCATGCCCGCGCTGAAGGCCCCCTCCCCCGCGATGTCCTGCCCGCAACTGATCTTCGCCGCAAGGCCGGAGAAGTCGCCTTCCTTTAATAGGTACAGCCCCAGGCCCCGGGGCGCCTCCGCGGGCCTCTTCCACGCGAACTCCCTGCTCATCGCGGCCTTGAGCGCATCCACCTTGGCCTTTTCCCGGGCCAGGATGTAGAGGCCGGGCGCGAGCCCCTCGACCCGGTGGACGAAGAAGACCGGATGAACGCTCACCGGCCAATCGAGGCAGTCCCACGGCACGGGCGTCATGGCCGGATCGAGCCGGGCGAGCATGCCGAAGAAGGCCCGCGCCTTGAGCCCGGTCTTTCCATCCATGCGCACCGCGCTCCTGCGTCCCCGGATGACTTGGCCCGCGCTCAGGGAACAGAGCGAGGGATGCTCGGCCAGCTCCGGCGTCTTGTGCCCCGAGCGTTTGACGGGCAGCAGCGCCCGGCAGGCCCTGACCGCCCCGTCGATGACTCCCCACTCCTGATGCTCCGCGCTCAGGCGATTGGCCTTCCCCTCCCAAGCCGAGATGGACGCGGCCAGCGCCGCGGCCGTGGGAGGACGCCAGCCCTCCGCGACGGCGGAGGAGGGGGACACGGCGATGAGCGTCTCGGGGCATTCCCTCTCCCCCTCCCAGCCCGAGTCCTCTCGCGCGCTTCCCAAGAGGAGCTCCAACTCCTCATCGGGCACCGCGCCCAGGACCTTGAGTCTCCAGCCCATGAGCGCGGCGGAGAACCTCAGCGCGGCGACGGCGTGGCCGGCGTCGTGCTGGCAGTAGCGGTAGGCCCGCTCCCCGTATTTCCAGGCCTCGCGCCAGGGGATCGACGACAACGCGGCCAGGAAGGCTCCCTCGGGGAGGCCCTTGACCAGGGCCGCTCCCGTCCCGGCGGGATAGGCCGCGCGGCGCTCCAGGGCGTGCCGGCGCGGGTCGTAGTGGTAGAGCCCGGGCCCGATGCCGGTGCTCCCCGAAGGCAGCAAGAGGTAGGCCTCGGTCGGGTGCAGGTTCCCGCTGGAGGGATTGACGCGCAAGGCCCAGCGGCTGCCGCGGAACTCCTTCCACGCGGAGAGGGCCATGGAGAAGTAGAAGAACTCGGAGAGCGATTGAGCGTCCACGGCGCGCGGCGGCATGCCCCCGGGCAGGTTGAGCATGGGGAAGGTCGGGGTGGAATCCCTTTTCGGGATCGGAAGCTGGAAGGCCTGCGCGCCCTCGAATATCCGGAACGGATACGGCTGATTGTCCCAGTCCAGATGCCCGAGGGACTCGGCGAAGCGGTCGTAATGGTGCTTGGTCCTCTCGTGGTAGTCGAGGATGGCCGAGAGGGGGCTGGCGCTCTGCTTCACAAGTGCTTGATAAATCCACAGCCGACGGCCGGGATCGAACCGGCGACCTACCGCTTACAAGGCGGTTGCTCTACCGCTGAGCTACGTCGGCGTTATGCTTATTTTACCTGATAAATTTGACTCTCGCCAGAATTCCGGAGGCCCTTGGTGCAATTTTAGTGCAACTCCAGAGTTGGGTAGACAGAGAAGTCACCCATGGCCCCACGCTCACATCCGACCTTTCAGCAAACCTATCTGTCGAAGCACCATCTGGCCAAAACCCGTGAGATCGTAGCCTCGCACCTTGAGTTCGCCTGACATATCTAACTCTGGACCTTTCGATGGATTTGTGTCATATCTTTCCCGTAGCAGCCCGAGTCGAACAAGGTGATTCTTATAGCTTTTCTGAAGTGCTGCCTTATCACGGATCGGATCCGGGCTAGCCATAACCATTGGAATCGGTCGAAGGACTTCTTTATGCTTTTCTCGAAATTCTTTATCACCATCCATAGTCCTCACCAAATATGAGCGAAGCCAGATTATCTCAACATCATTCAGTTCACCAAGAATTCGGAGAACGTGCTTTGACTCAAAGTACTCGATATCCTGGCTATCGATTCCATTGGCTACCACAGAAGCTAAATAGCGTCTCCGTTCATCCGACAACGATCGTGCGGCCTGGCGAAGTCCCTCCTCTAAGAGGTCGGTCGCATTCTCATCGGTAAGCTTGTTCTTCAAAATCATTTGATCGAGAGCGGCGAGTCGACCCTCAAGCTCTTTGGCAAATTTTGCGATGCGATCTAATCGCTGATTAGGAATTAATGTTCCCGCCAACTCAGATAATAATGATCCAACGATAGGCGCGGCACCGACAATCGCCTTAGCAGCCGATGCGACATAATCAGTCGGCTGCGCTTCAAGGTTGCGCCGGACAGGTTCTTTTTCGCTCATAGTGCCCGGCTTATGTTTAGACTATCCAATCCATCCCCACTGATGAGATTAATCATATCACGAATCCACCGACTTTATCTCAATGCCATTCATGTGGACCTTAATGGTTGTTGGTTTCCCGTCAGAAATCTAAGCCGACTTAGGTTGCTGGGACGGCTGTTGTCCTGCCTGGTGCCCTATCAGCGCCACCGCAGAGCGTTCGAGCGGGACTGCCGCCTCGAACTCATTCATGGCGTCGGTGATGTGATCCATGGCGAGGTGAGCGTACCGATTTGTCATGGTCGGGGTCGAATGACCGAGGATCATCTGCAAGGCGGGCAGATTCTTGGTGCGCATGACGAAATGCGAAGCGAAGGTGTGACGAAGATCATGAAATCTGAAATCCATTATGTCTGCGGCTTTGAGCGCTGCCTCGAACTGCCTCCGGAGTGTAATGTACGGAACATTGAAAACGAATCCGTTGGGCTTAGGGCCAAGCTCTTGCAGCACTTGTTCAAGATTGGAACACATCGG
>CAYWAR010000006.1:0-19437 GCA_964455765.1 uncultured Elusimicrobia bacterium | reverse complement strand
GCCAGGGCGCGGCGCGCGGCGGCGTTGGCCGCGCCATAATCCCCCAACCTCATGCCCGCTTCCGCGGCCAATAGATGAGGCTCCGGGTCGCGAGGGTCGAGCTGCGCGGCTTTATCGGCGGCCTCCACGGCCTCCTCCGGCTGTCCCGAGTCGATCAAGTCCCGCGCGAGGAGCCGGCGGAGCCTGGGGTCCTCGGGCTTGGCTTCGACGAGGTCCTGGGTGTCCCTGAGCCTGGCCTGGGGATTGCCCCTGAAGAAGGGCCTCATCATCCCGCGAAGCTGGGGGAATTCGGAGTAGAATGCCTGCCGGGCCTGATGAACTTGCGCCCAGCGCTCTAGTCCGGGCAAGGATCCGTCCTGGGGCTTGGAGGACATGCCTCGGAGCCGGAGGATGTGGTCCAAGGCCTTGTCCCTCTGGTCCGGCGGAAGATTCCGGAGTTCGTTCTCCAGCTTGCCGACCATGCCGGAAGGCAGACCCCCGCCTCCCTCCTTCAGCCTGGAGAGCACTTCCTGATAGGCCTTCTCGCGTTCCTCCTGGGAATGAGCCGGAGGTGGCGCGACCTGGCCCTGGGAGGCGGGCGGACGGGCAAGCCCCGGCGAGAGGAGGCAGAATAGGGAAACGGCCGCCAGACCCAGCCGCAGACCGGGAAGTGTTGCCCCTTTCATGGTCATAGACCCGCTGATATAGTGTAAGAATGCGCCCCATATGCGTCAAGGGTCCAGGGACCGATGACTCGGACGGGCTCCCAGAGTGATATAATCCCGGCGGAATGATCATCAGCAGGACGCCCTTCCGGGTTTCGTTCTTCGGCGGAGGGACCGATTATCCCGTCTGGTACAAGGAGCACGGCGGGGCGGTGCTCGCCACCTCCATCGACAAGTATTGCTACATCTCCTTGCGCCACCTCCCCCCTTTCTTCGAGCATAAGAGCCGCATCGTCTACGCCCGCATCGAGGCCGTCGATTCCGTCTCGCGCATCGAGCACCCCGCCGTGCGCGAGTGCCTGCGCTACATGAAGGTCTCCGACGGCCTGGAGATCCACCATGACGGAGACCTCCCCGCGCGCGCCGGCCTGGGCTCGAGCTCCTCCTTCACCGTGGGCCTGCTCCACACGCTCTACGCCCTCAAGCAGTCCATGCCCACCAAGATGAGGCTCGCCGAGGACGCGATCCGGGTGGAGCGCGACCTCATCAAGGAGAGCGTGGGCTCCCAGGACCAGGTGACCGCGGCGCTGGGAGGCTTCAACAAGGTCCGCTTCCAGCCCGACGGCACGATCGCCGTCGAGCCGGTCATCGTGCGCCATGACCGCCTCGAGAGCCTGCAGGACCACTTGATGCTCTTCTTCACCGGCTTCTCCCGGCACGCCTCCGAGATCGCCAAGACGCAGGTCCGCAACACGCCCAAGAAGAAGGCGGAGCTCAAGGCCATCCTGGCCATGGTCGATGAGGGCTTGAGCCTGCTCAACGGCAAGTCCGACCTCGTGGATTTCGGCAAGCTCCTCCATGAGGGCTGGTCGCTCAAGCGGAGCCTCAGCGACCAGATCTCGACGCCCGCCGTCGACGAGGTGTACGCCGCCGCCCGGAAAGCCGGCGCGGTGGGCGGGAAGCTCTTGGGCGCCGGGGGCGGCGGCTTCATCCTGCTCTTCGCCAAGCCGCAGGACCGGCCGCGCATCCGCAAGGCGCTCGCCAAGCTCCTCCATGTCCCCTTCCGCTTCGAGAACAGCGGCTCCTCCATCATCTTTTATGACCAGAACTCGCGCGAGCGGGAATTCTCCATGCTCGACGGCGGCCCGGCCCGCTCCAAAGCGTAGCGTGCCGGTTCCCGCCTCCACGGACGTCGTCCTCCTCTGCGGGGGCCTGGGCACCCGCCTGCGCGCCGTCCTGCCCGACGGGCAGAAGACCATGGCCCCGACGCCGCGCGGCCCGTTCCTTTCCGTGCTGGTCCGCTGGGCCGCGGAGCACGGCTTCAGGCGCTTCATCTTCTGCACAGGACATCTCGGCGATTCGGTAGAACAGCATTTCTCCACGACGCGCGATAAACTCGACAGTGTTTATCGCGAGCTGGGCCTCACCTTCGACTTCTCCCGCGAGGATTCCCCGCTGGGCACAGGAGGAGCGCTGAGGCAGGCCTTGCCCATGCTGAAGAGCCCGGTGGTCCTCGTGCTCAACGGGGACTCCCACTGCCCCATGGACCCGGCGCGTCTGCTCCGCTTCCACCAGGAGCGCGGCGGGGCCGCGTCGGTCGTTGTGGTGGAGTCCGGAGAGCGCCGCGACGGCGGCTTCGTCAAGGTCGGCGCCGGGGACCGCGTCCTCTCCTTCCAGGAGAAGGTCCCCGACCCCTCCTGCTTCCTCAATGCCGGCATCTATGCCTTCGAGCGGGAGGCGCTCGATAGCCTCCCCCCGGGGCCCTCCTCGCTGGAGCGCGGCCTCCTCCCCTCCCTCCTGGACCGGGGAGTCTTCGCTTGCAAGGCGTCCCAACGGCTCTGGGACATCGGGACGCCCGAGCGCCTGGCGGAGTTCCGCAAGGACTGGGGGGTGGGCGATGTCCGCTGAGGCGAAAGTCCTGGTGACCGGCGGCACGGGCATGATCGGCCGTTATCTGGTCGACGCCCTCATCGAGCGCGGCTGCGCGGTCCGCATCGCCTCTCTCGACGACCCCGCGCGCGCCCATCCCAAGGCCGAGTTCCGCCGCATGGACCTCACGCGCCTCGATGAGTGCCTCGCGGCGTGCGAGGGCATGGACAGGGTCTTCCATCTGGCCGGCATCAAGGGCTCGCCCCTCATGACGGCCAAGAAGCCCGCCTCCTTTTTCGTGCCCACCCTCTCCTTCAACACGAACATGATGGAGGCCGCCCGGCGCCGCGGGGTCAAGCGCTATCTTTTCACCAGCACCATCGGCGTCTACGCCCCGGCGGAGGTCTTCTTCGAGGACGACGTCTGGAAGACCTTCCCCTCCCCCAACGACCGTTTCGCGGGCTGGGCCAAGCGCATGGGCGAGCTCCAGGCCGAGGCCTACCGCATCGAGCACGGCTGGGAGGACATCGCCATCGTCCGCCCGGCCAACGTCTACGGCCGCCACGACAATTTCGACCCGGCCAACGCCATGGTCATCCCCTCCCTCATCGCGCGCGCCTTGGGCGGCGAGGACCCGCTCATCGTCTGGGGGGACGGCTCGCCGGTGCGCGACTTCATCCACGCCAAGGACGTGGCGGCCGGGATGCTCCTGGCCATGGAGAACCCGAAAGCCACGCCCGTCAACCTGGGCAGCGGCGAGGGCGTGAGCGTGCGCCGCG
Source organism: uncultured Elusimicrobia bacterium (assembly GCA_964455765.1). Lineage (GTDB taxonomy): Bacteria > Elusimicrobiota > Elusimicrobia > UBA1565 > UBA1565 > CAYHRV01. Next base: position 16,145 of record CAYWAR010000006.1, on the reverse strand, counting down.
TCGTGGAGGTCATCCTCTCCAACATGGAGCGCCCGCCGAAGATCGTCTGGGACTCCTCCAAGCCTTCCGGCGACAAGAAGAGGCTCATGGACGTCTCCAGGGCCAAGGCCATGGGATTTTCCCCCAAGGTGAGCATCGAAGAGGGGATCAGGGACACCATGGATTGGTACCGGACCCATAAGGACTCCCAGCCCGGCCGCTACAACGTGTTCACCCAAGGCCCCTCCTGATGCGCCGCTTCCCGGCGAAGATGCTGGTCACGGGCGTACGGAGCGGCCTGGGCAAAGCCGCCCATCGCCGCTTCGGGGGCCTGGGTCTCTCCCGCGCGAACTCGGCCAAGACGCTGGCCGCGGCGGCCAAAGGGGTAGAGGTGATACTCCATTGCGCGGCGTCCCCCCCTCCGAAAGGGGAGGGCGCCGGGGTCTTGAGCCGCTTCTTCGAGGACAACTGGCTCCTGACCCGGGACCTTCTCGCCCTACCGCACCGGTTCTTCGTCTTCATTTCCACGGTCGAGGTCTACCCGCCGGGAGGAGGACCCCACCGGGAGGAGGAAACGCTCCCGGCCGACGGGCTCCGCACGCCCTACGCCACGGCCAAGCTGGCCTCCGAGGCCCTCGTCCGCGCGAAGGGCCAAAACCACCTCATCCTGCGCGCCTGCGCGCTCCTCGGCAGGGACTCCCGCCCCAACACCCTGCTCCGGATGCTCTCCCGGAGAACCTGCCGGCTCGGGCTTTCCGCGGACTCGACTTTGAACTACGTGCTCCATGAGGATATCCTGGACTTCATCGAGTTGGCGCTCTCCCGAGGCCGGCGGGGCACCTACAACGCCGCCTCCTCCCGGAACGCGACGCTCCGGGAGCTCGCCGTCCTCGCCGGCGCCAAACCCCTCTTCGGTCCGTTCCGATATCGGACTCCCTCCGTCGACAACAGCCGCATCCTCGCCTTGAGCCCCGCCTTCGCCCGAAGCACCCGGGCGACGGTGGAGCTTTTCCAGTCCCGGAGGCGCCGGTGAAGGTCACCCTCTTCGTCCCGACGCTCAATGAGATCGTCGGCATGAAGGCCGTCATGCCCCGCATCAAGCGGGAATGGGTCGACGAGATACTCCTGATGGACGGGGGCTCCACGGATGGGACCCTGGAGTACGCGCGCGAGCAGGGCTACCGCATCCTGCATCAGAACTCGCGCGGCATCACCAACGCCTACCGCGAGGCCCTGCCCCACGCCGCGGGCGACGTCATCATCGCCTTCAGTCCGGACGGCAATTCCGTCCCGGAACTCATCCCGGCTCTCATCGCGAAGATGAAGGAAGGCTACGACATGGTCATCGTCTCCCGCTACCTGGGAGGCGCCAGGAGCGAAGACGACGACTCGGTCACGGCCTTCGGCAACTGGATGTTCACGGCGATGATCAACCTGCTCTTCGGCGGGCGCTACACCGATTCCCTGGTCATGTTCCGCGCCTGGCGCAAGGACATATGCCCGGAGCCTCCCCCGCTCTACCCCCGCGCCGGGCTGGAGCCTTACCTGGCCATCACCTGCGCCAAGAAGGGGCTCAAGACCGCGGACATCCCCGGCGACGAGCCCCTGCGCATCGGCGGCCAGCGCAAGATGCACCCGATCTTAAACGGTCTGGACGTGCTCAAGCTCATCCTGAGGGAATTCATCAGAAGGGATTGAAAGTCCGCCGCTCCCACACGCAAGGGGGATTGACAAATCCAGTGACCGGGGTTACATTTCATAAGGAAGAGTTCGGCAATCCTGCGTAGAGGATAGGCTCCACCTTGAACGCGCCAAGTTTTTTCCGCGCCGCCGTCCGCATCCTGCTCTTTGCCGCGCTTATCAGGTCCGTTTCCTGCGCCCAGGCCGCTGCGGCTCCCTTGCCCGTTGCCTCCACCGCCCCGGCCTCCGGCCCATCCATCGGCCTCTTATCCGGACCCAAGAAGATCATAGAGGGCATGGGACGCGTCATCGCTGCCGACCGCAGGCTGAGGCCAAGGAGTAACCACGAATGAGGAGCATCATAAGGCCAGGAGCAGAGTTTCTTGTGGGAAACTCAAGGAGTTGTCGCATGACAAATAATTTATTTGCATTCGTCTTTGTTGTTTTGTCTTCCCTTTTTTATCCCCAAGAGAAGACCTTGGCACAGCAGGCAGCGACTGGGGCGGAACGGATGTCATCCACAAGCTCCTCTACAAAGACCGCACCAGCCGTGGGGGTGGAGAAATCTGCAGATATGGAAAGCGCTCGAACCAGCGGTGGAACCGGATCGAGCCAGATGAGGCTTGAGGTGGAATATGTAGAGGAGGATGGCACGACCGGGGAGTATTCCAGCCAGGATCAAATCCATCCTGATCAGAATCGCTCGAAAGAAATACGTTTCCGCAGCAGGAAAGGCGGGACCAGGAAGACGCTGCAGCTAAGTCCCCGGAAGTTCAAGCGCGGCGGGCACGCCATAGATAATTATTTCGACCTTCTGAAAAGCAGGAACGGCAAATCCTTAATCGTCACCGAGACGTTCAACGACAGGGATGAGATCAACGCCTATAGGCTGCTCAAGGACATGTCATCGATCATGACATGGTACGACTCAAGCGGAGACGTGCTTTGCCGTAAAGAATTCAATGCTCGAACATGGCCGGTTTTGCTTTCGGAGGATGGCTCGACCCTGGTCGTGCTGAGAGGTACCTGCGATCTGGGCGAGGACTGCATACTCGATGGTTCCGTGAAAAGTCCGGAATGGAAGATGCTCGATACGGAGCAACTACAAGTCCTGGACCGCAATTGCCGGGTAATCCTTGATCGAACGGGCTTCTTTCATGATCCAAAAATCTCTCCGTCTGCGAAGTGGCTGCATTACGTCAATGGTAGCGTGCTGGTCGCAGTCAATCTGAATAACGGGAAGGAATATGGGATGCAGCCCATCAGAGATGTGTATGCTCATGCGATACAGGATGACGGCGCGCTGATTCAGTGGAGATCATTTCGAGCGGGAACCAAGCATAGAGAGAAGAAGTGGATATGGCGTCCGGGAGATTCCGGCTTTACCGAAACAGACGAAGAGAGGCCGATGGAATGAGAGCGGTTCTCGCAGCGCCTGTACTGCTAATGCTTTCATTGAACGCACCCGAGGATGTGCGTGCCCATGTCACCGCTGATGATCCAGGCTTCGTTATCACTTCTGATTTCGGTCCCAGATTGAAACAGTTGGATGGTGGCGGTACCGTTCCCGATTTCCATAAGGCCATAGATTGGCGCAGGGGTCGGGGACTCGGGATACCGCTATTGGAAGACGGCACGATAATCCGCTTCAGTTTTTCAAACCCCCATGGTAGCCTGCGCGCCAAGACGGGCGGGAGCTTGATCATGGAAATTGCGGGTAGCCATCCCTTTCGATACCTTCATATGTTCAACAATAATTCCGACCTGCCAATTCACTCCGGCGAGTTCACCCTGACCACAGTCAAGAAAGGTTCACTGACTGGTCTTGTCTGCATTAAATGGCGTGCCGAGGCTGTTCAAAGATTTTCCGAGTACGCCTTGACGGCCGATGGATTCAAGGATGTTGAAGTGAAACTCGGCACCGTGACGGTGCTTAAGGCGGACGGCACCCCTGTGCTCACTGAAAGCATCGTCAATCGAACCAAGCACCGCCACATCGCTCCCTCGGGCGATTCCGGCGTGCCCGGACAGGTCCATATGCACGTGGATATGGGCCACGAAGTCAGCGAGAACCCCCTAGTCCACATCGCTCATCTCCCCGCATCCTATTCTATGCGGTTTGAGGATGCGGCGCGTAATGAACAATCTCCGGATTTTGTTATTAACCACAACATCCCATCAACCAGCATGATTCGGGTGAAAGTGGACTCGCGAGAGAACCAATCCGAAGGGACCGTGGCTGGGCGGGATCTCGACTCCCTGAAAGTTTATGTTGACGAACAGAATGACGCTCATCGGGTTCGAAGCTTCCAATATGGCGGTCAGACCTTTGATCATGATGCGAAGCATACCGACATTGAGATCAACGGGGCTATGGATTTGAGCGTAAGGATCGACCAGGAGCCCGGCGTTTTTGCCGATGGTGAGAATGACGGCGTCTTGCCTGGCGGCGTGGGCATCGAAACTTTCATCTATACAGGTTGGGCGCAGTCCGGGGGTCCGGTATCGCCCAGACGCCTTTCGGAGGGACAGCATCAGCTTATCGCCTGCGGGGAGGGAATTCGAGGTCCGCCTGCTCAATGTTTCACAATCGCTTTCATCGTGGACAACAGCTCTCCGGCGGTAACGCTGCGCAACCGTTTCGGTTATCCCATCATCAGCAACGCGGTAGGCGAGTCCACTGGCACCGCACCCAAGACCTCGGATCTCCAGCCGAAGCTAATCGCAAGCGATTCCGGCGCAGGAATAATCAGCGCACAGCTTTTCAGGCCTTCGGATCAGCCCGCTCTTGATTTGGCCCGATACTCGACTCCTGTACAGGACTTGAACCTCAGCCTGCCGGTGCTTGGCGACGGGGAGTACACTGTCGCGGTGGAAGACGCGGCCGGCAATAATACTCTGATCCGCTTCATCCTGGATACACAGTCCCCTTCCGGCAAACTCTTCGCAGGAACTTTAATGATCAAAGACTTGCTCATTGATGACCCCATCGCAATTCCTTCTACCTTGGAGGGCTCCGTTAGCTTTGAAAGTGCCGACGAGGGTTTAATTAGCGTCGAGTTGAAGCGTGGCGCCGAAGTCTTGGCTTCGAATATATCCACCGCTTCATTGACGGCCCTGGGACCCTTCACAACAACGTATCACAATCTCACCCCAGGAGAGTATGTTCTCACGGCAACAGACAGCGCAGACAATTCGAAAGATACTATCTTTCGCGTCGCACACCTGAGCTTGACTGTTTCAACCGCCTCCTCCAGGGCCTCATGCGCAGGGGCCACCTGCGTGGGTGAGATAGCAATCGAGGCGATGTCTACCGCCGGACTAGGGACCATCAACCTCTACAAGATGGAGGGAGACATTCCCGCACTATTGCGCGATTTGCCAGGAAATGAAACCATCGAGACCGTTCAAACCTCTTTTTCAGGATTGAGCGATGGCGTGTTTCTTGTCGAGGCGGTGGACGCAAACTATCAGAGGGTCGAAAAACTTTTCCATCTTGAGACACATACGGATGCTGGAATTTTTGTCGGCCCCTCATCTTATTATTCCGACTCACGCAATGGAGTCCAATTTGATGGGACCGACCTGACCGCTGAGGTTGAGGGTGGATTCTTTGGGGGCGGCGGAACGTATCAATCCGGTATTTTTGATCTACGCAACGCCGAGAGCGTTTTCGGAGGCTCTCCTGGTATCGACAGCATATTGGGGGGTTTTATGTCGGCGGCAGCGATAAATGGCATGAGCGCCGGTTTTTCTCGAAGCCCGGGCGCCACGACCATAATGATCCCGATGTCAGAAGTTCAAATGGATACCAGCGGATATGTGGACCTAGGGAGAGTTCGAGGTGCCATCCGAACCGGAGACATGCCGGATCTGAGCGATGCGGGAGGTTTCCAGACCGTTCAAGAGATATTCGTCAAAATGGCTTTTCCTTATGGCGAAAACTACCCGGTCACCTACACGGCAACCGATCCGTTCCAAGGGACGTTGCCCCTGAAGCGATACATGCAGGCCAGCATAAGCATTACCAACACTCGAGCCAAAGTGCCGACGGCCACTACTGGGCTTGGCCCTTGTGATCCTGACCCCTGCCCTCCGCAAGAGGTATGGGAGGCTGGATCATTTAGCGTTAGTGTTTATCCTAGTGTTATGGCATGGGGCGGCACACTTCAGACCTTAAGCGCTGGCAACTCAGGGGTTCAGCTTCCCAACACATTTATCGGAACAAATGTTTCTGTTATTCTGGGTCCAAATGCTTTGGTAACTCTTGGAAACGTGACTGGCTTGGGAAATACCAGAATGGCAACGATATCCGCAAGTCCGCCGCCAGGGTACAAATCCCTTCCAGAAGCTGTCGCGTTTACAATCGAAACCGACTCGAGTTGGTCCGGAGCCGCGCAGCTTGAGTTTAGCTACGACCCCATCGGCCTCGTCCCATTACAGGAACAGGCATTGAGGCTCATCCATATTATCGATTCCGAAAACTACGAAGATGTAACAGGAACTCTCAACACTTCTACGAGGCGGATCCGCGGGAGCTCATCTTCCCTGGGAACTTTTATGCTCGTTTACTCCGAACAGGCCCATTTCACGACCACCTCGGCCCCCATTTACGTCGATGGAACGCCGGAAGCTACACTGCGGAGCATTTTTTCAGGACACAATATCGAACCAGCAACCCCTTCGCCAGAAATCGATTCTTTCATAGCTGACAAACAGGACAAGGGATACCTCAAAATATCCAATTCATATGCGATCACACCAGCTTCCGTGTCGGCGCCGTCTGAACTGACCTTCAAATATTCAGAATCCTACCTGGCTTCGCTATCGGTTGGGCCCGAACGATTGGCGCCTTATCGCTTCGACCCCGGACGCAACGCATTCTTCATGCTCGGCGGATTCACCCACGACTCTGTCGGCCGGAAAATATCTGTTGAGGTAGCCGTGGCGGAAGGTTTATTCGCTTTATTCGCAGTCCAGGATACAAGCCCCCCAACAAGTTCCCTGGAGCTTGCCGATATTTCCATCGAGCCCGATGGTGACGTGCTGTTGAACCCATACCGGCCCGTCATACTGGGCGCCTCAGATGCGAATGGGAATCATTTCCAGGCAGGTGTTGCTTCTATCACTTACCAGATTGACCCGCTGGATAACACCCTGAGCAGCCCGACCATATATTCTTCACCCTTCACCCTCGACCCCGGTACGCATGCCATCTATTATGCTGCCGTTGACCATTTTGGTAATTTTGGATCAGTAAGCTCGGCTACGATATTGGTGGACGATATGCCGCCGTCATCTACGGTCTATGCGGATGCCATCGCTCTCATGCCATCAGAGTTATTCACTGAGATACCTGGCGGAGCGACGTTGTCAATCAGCGCTGGAGATCTCGTCGGAGAAGGATATGTCTCAGGAATCGGGACAGTTGAGTTCCTTTTAGATGTTGGTATAGATGAATGCTTTCCTGAAGTGGAGTGCTTCTGGTCCGAGTATCAGTCACCTTTCCTCTTGGAGGAAGGAACCCACACTCTTCATATTTGGACCTCTGACAGGGCGGGTAATTTTGAATTCTTAAAAACGTTTCATTTGTCAGTTGGAATGGACAGTGCTCCGCCAAGCACAAAACTGGTCGTAGCCGGCTCCAGCTCACCCGCCGGGGCCTGGAGCACGCCCTCATCGAGCGCGGTCTTTCTCTCCAGCACGGCGGCGCTTGTATTCGAGGCCCTCGATGACGCTACCACGCCGGGCGACGCTCTGGGCGTTGGAGTGGCGTCTCAGAGCGTCCTGCTGGATGGGGTTCCTTGGCTTGACGCGCAAAACGTTTCACCCGCAAGGGGAGAGGTTTTTATTTCCAGCAAGACGCTCTCAGGGGTATCGGAAGGGCTCCATCTATTGAAATATCATGCGCAGGACACGCGCGGCCATGTCGAGCCCGTCCAATACTCCACCATAGCCGTTGATGGGACACCTCCCGCGACCATATTCTCGATTTCGGGATCGAGCAAGACAGACGCCTTGGGAAGAGCGCTGCTCTCGACCTCTACTCTCCTGGTCTTCGAGTCCTCCGATCCGGTCTCGGGAAGAGTTTCCTCGGGCCTGCAGGCCGTCCGGTTTTGGACGGACGGCTCCGGTCCCGTCGACTCGCCCTCACCGCTTGAGTTCAATCTGGCGGAGGGTGTTCACGCGCTCGCCTGGTCCGCCATGGACCGGGTCTTCAACGCGGAAAACATCAGGTCCACCACCATCGTGGTGGATGCCACCCCGCCGAGCCTTGATAACCCGCAAGCCCGACCCGCGGGCACGGGCTCATATTCTCCGCTTTCAGCCCAGAACTGGGTCTCCACCACGACGCTGGACGTTAAAATCAGCGCTCGTGACCTTGTCAGCGGCCTCGACGTGCGGGGCCTTGGAAGGCAGCCCGCCCCGCTTGCGCCCATCCCGGGCACTCTCGGGCTCTGGCGCTTCGACGAGGCATCCGGCAACACGGCATTCGACGAAGGCCCGCACGGCCTCAACGGCACGCTCAATTACGACGTGCGCCGCTCCACCGGCCGCATCGGCGGCGGCATAGATGTCTTGGGCGACATGAGCGACCCCCTAAAGCCCAACCAGGGCGTCACGCTCCCGCCCGCGGCCTATTCCCTCATCAACAACATGAGCCGGGGCACGGTGGAGCTTTGGGCGTATTTGAAGAGCCCCGCGACGCAGCCAGGCGTGGGATCCTTCGTATTCCTCGTCAAACAGCACGACTACGAGAACACCGAATTCCTCTTCGGCACCAGTCCTGACTCGCGGCTTGCTCTTTTCTGGCATACAGGCAACGCGGAACTCTCTTGCGTGAGCGACTACACCCCCTCCCTACTCCAATGGCATCACTTGGCCGTGACCTGGGACCCGGCCGGAAGCAAGATATACGCGGACGGCTCCCTCGTCGGAGCCTGCCCCTACGCCATCAGCGTGCCCAACGACACCGCGCCCACCTGCTTTTCGGTGGCGGGCGGCTGCGCGGGAGCCCGTTCCGACGGCCGCATGATCATAGATGAGGTCCGCATCCTGGACAGGGCGCTCCCGCCCGAAGATATAGGCAAGGACGCCTTGGGGGGCAGCGCGCCCTTCTTGGCCCGGGTTTCGAAGGACGGCGGGGCCTCCTTCCTGCCGACCCCCGGGGACCGCATGGCGCTATCCGGGGAGGACGGCTCCACCGACCCGCAAAGCCTAAACGCCTACGGCCTGGGGTTCGCCCACTCCACGGATACCTGGACTAACCAAGTGGAGTTTTTCGTATCGGACCTTTCCGGCAATGAGACGAGCGTGCGGGTCCCGGTGATAGTGAATTTAAACCCGATTTCCTCGCTCACCCCGCTCTCCCCCCCCGAGGGCGCCTTGCTCAGCGACGGGAATCGAACATTTGCATGGGCGTTGGACCAAAGAGTGCCCCTGGGGGCCATCGAGACTTTCGACCTCGATATCAAGAATGAGTTGGGCGGGATAGCCGCCGCCGTATCATCGACCATGACCTCCGCGATCCTGCCCGCCCTTCAAGACGGGGTTTATTCATGGCGTGTCCGCGCAAAGGACCGTTTTGGAGGCTATTCGCCTTTCACGGACCCCAGAAACTTCACATTGGACGCGAGCCCGCCCGTGATTCAAAATCCAGCGATTTCCGCGGCCGGTACCGGCGAATGGCGCCCAGTCTCGACGCCCTTGAGCTCCCTTGCCATCGACGTGCGAGCCGGGGTCCGGGATGTTTTCTCCGGGCTTGACCTGCGGCCCAGCGGGGGACCGGCCGCGCTCAGTCCCATCCCGGGCACGCTTGGGCTCTGGCATTTTGACGAGCCCTCCGGCAGCACCGCCTACGATTCCTCGACTTACAGCTTCCACGCGCATCTCAACGCCGACGTGACGCGCGCGGCTTCGGGCAGGATAAACGCCGCCGTGGACGTCGCCGGATCGAGCGACATGTACGGCCCGTTAAACCCCAACGAGGGCGTGACGCTCCCGCAGGCCGCATATCCCATCATAAACAACATGCGCCAGGGAACGGCCGAGCTATGGGCCTACCTGAAAGAGCCGTCGAGCCCGGCCGGGGTGGGCTCCTTCGTGTTCCTGGTCAAACAACACGACTTCGCCAACACCATCTTCCTCTTCGGGACCAGCGCCGACAGCCGTTTGGCGCTTTTCTGGCATTCAAGCAACTCCGATCTTTCCTGCGTGAGCGATTACACCCCTTCGCTATTGCAGTGGCATCATCTTGCGGTCACCTGGGACCCATCAGGAAGCAGGATCTACGCGGACGGGGCTCTCGTGGGAACTTGCCCCCATGCCATCTTCGTTCCAGATGATAGGAATCCGACTTGCTTCTCCATAGCCGGCGGCTGCGCGGGCGCGCGGAGCAACGCCAAGATGCTCGTCGACGAGGTCCGCATCCTCGATTTCGCGCTTTCAGGCGCCCAGGTCGCGCAGGACGCCTATGTTCCCCCGCCGCCGTTCAGCATAAAACTCTCCACCGACGGTGGAGGCTCCTATTCAGATGCCGACACGGTCCTCGACGGCGTAAACGGCAGCACGCAGGCGCAGACGCTCTTCGCCGCCGGGCTATCGCTTGTTCCTTCACAAGCCCTCTCTGACCCAAGAAACTTCGTCGAACTCCGAGCGTCAGACCTTGCCGGGAACACGACCGGCATGACTTTCTCCGTCCTGGTGGATACGGCCGCTCCCGTGATATCGAGTCTCTTCCCTGGCCCTGGGTCCGTATTTAAGGAAGGAAGCGGAACTTTCGCGGCCCATTTCGATATAACGGACAATCTCGATCCAGCTCCCGCTTTTGAGGCCGTTCTAGCCCAAGTCCTCGATTTCGGAAAGCCTCGCGTGGGTCCTGATTCCATAGCCCTCAGCACCGGGATTCCCCTCGCCCCCTCCGATCTCGATGACGGAAGCTGGGAGCTTAGGGTATCGGCCACGGATTTTGCCAATAACGCGGTTGTCGCCGTTTCCGGACCCTTCGATATATATCACGACACCACGCCGCCCGCGGCCATTACGGATATCGCTTTCGCGCGCGCTTCCAGCCATTCCATGACGCTTTCCTGGTCCGCGCCGGGAGATGACGGCGACAGCGGCACGATCAGAGCGGGCGAGATGCGGATTCATTACAGCGACTCGTTGCTTAAATTCTCGACCCAGGCGGCTCAGGTCGTCCTGCCTATTTCGAACCTTGAACCCGGGACCAACGTCCAATGGGAGCTCGCGGGCCTTGATTCAGGAACGACATACTACGCCGCCGCGTTCACCCGGGATTCGGTAGGGAACTGGTCGGATATCTCCGGCATCGCCTCAAGACGGACCCTGTCTATCGTCTCCAGCACGGACAGCCTGGCGGCTCTTCTTTCACCCTCAGTCGAGGCGACCATAACGGTGGTCCCGGCCCAAAGCTCGCCCGCAGCCTACAGCGTGGCTATAGGAACGCAGGCGCTCTCACCGGCGGCGAGCGTGTTCTATGAGATCACTTCCGGCCTCATTTTCAATGAGCCCGCGCTCTTGTCCTTCTATTTCGATCCGCTGGCGATAAGTTCCGATTCCATCGCCATCTACACCTTCGAGGGCGGCCTTTGGGCCAACACCCCCATCACCAACCAGCAGGTTGTGCTTCTTGCCGACGGAAGGGGGCTAATAACGGGCGAGATCATGCACACATCGCTCTATGCCCTTATGGTCAAAGATACCGTTGCACCCCTCACCGCCTTCGGGACGCTTGGGCCGCGCTTTGATCTCGGCGGCGAGCTTTATCTCTCCGGGGCGTCTGAAGTCGTTCTCTCGACAAGCGACTTTTCCGCGCTGGGGGGTATTGCATCCGGCGTCACGGGCACGCTTTACAGCCTTGATGGCGGCGATGGGGTTTCGTACACCGGGCCTTTCATCCCTCCGGAAGGCCGCCACGAGATAACTTTCAATAGCGTGGATAGGGTAGGGAACGCGGAAACGCCAAAGAGCGCCGTGTTCTTCGCGGATGCAAGCACCCCGGCTTATGCTTTGGCCTTCGATCAGCCTTTTCAAGCCGTACCTGAAGGGTATTTGGTCGTAACGCCCACGGCAACAATCACATTGTCGGTGGAAGACCCCGAGCGTCTGGCGGCACGGTCAGGATTGGGCTTGGCGGAGACTCTTCTGGATGGAACGGCGATTGCCGTGCAGTTGGATACCATCACGGCCACGGCCTCACCCGTAAGCGCATTCCTCTCTTCCGGGCCGCATACCCTTTCGCTGCGTGCCCGGGACAGAGTCGGCAACCTTCTGGAAGCCTCGATCCGCATTCTAGTAGGCGATCCTCCACCGGAGATCGCGCTCCTCTCGCCCGCGCCGGACGCGGACGGGATATGCCGCGTGGTCAATGGAAAGATATCCATAATCGGCAGTGTACAGGACTCCAATTTGGCCTCCTGGTCCCTGGAGCAAGCTCTAGGAGAGAATGCCGTAATAGGGTTTTCGCTCATCAGTTCAGGAACGGTCGCGATATCTTCCTGGACACTCGGCCTGTGGGACACTTCGATGTTCGGAGGCTACCGGACCCTGCGCCTGAGCGCTTTGGATGCCGCGGGTAATAGGGTGGAAAGCAGAGCCACGGTATTCGTAGGCGAACCCGCGAGGCTGCTCGCCCTTGGGGACCGCAGGAACCTCCACCATCCCAGGGACGTGGCCGTGGGAGCGGATGGGACGCTCTATATAGCCGATACCAACGCGGACAGGATATTGGTTTATGGTGCAAACGGCGGGCTTTCGGCTTCCTACGGCAATAACAGGAATCAAGAGCCCTATTTCGAGAAGCCCGGAGCGGTGGAGGCGGACTCCGAGGGGAACATCTTCGTCGCCGACACAAGGCATCATCGAGTAGTCAAACTCTCGGCCCAGGGAGCGCTGCTCCTGGAAATAGGGGATGTGAGGAACGATTCAAAGGGCAGGAAGCATTTTCATTCGGGTTCGGCGCCTGGGAAATTCAAACATCCCTCGGGCTTGGCTCTTGGGCCTGATGGAATCTACGTTTCGGACACGGGGAACAGGCGCATCCAGGTCTTTGGGGCCGATGGGGCGTTCAAGCGCGCCTTCGCCCTGCCCCCGACGGATCTCGATATCGAGAGGGACGAGGAGGACGGCGAGGAGGAGGGGGTTCCCATCGGGATCGACGTGGACGCCGCGGGCAACGTCTATGTGGCCGATCCGAAGGGCCGAAGGGCGCTGAGATTCAGGCCGGATGGAACGCTGACCTTGGTCATCGGCGGGCTTGGCGAGCAACAGGACGATTTCGATGGACTATCGCGTCCCACCCATGACGCCCAACATAATTCCCGACGGGCGTCAGGACGGGGCGTCTTCCGACGCCCCGAGGGCATCGCGGTTTCCACGGACGGGTCCTGCATCTTCGTCTCGGATAGGAAGCTGGACCGCATCTATAAGTTCGATTCCCAGGGGAATCTCACCCTGGCCTTCGGCAGGCACGGCGAGATCAAGGACGGCAAGCCCATCCCCCACGAGCTTGTATTCAATAAGCCCATGGGGCTCGCCATTGGAGAGGACGGCAAGCTCTACGCGGCGGACAGGAACAACGAGCGCATACAAGGCTTCGGCCTGCCCGGGCCCTTGCTCATCGCCTCGGGCGGCTCCAAGAGGGGAGTCTTTAGAACGGCCAACGGCGACCCAGCCGGAGAAGCGTATTTGGACGAGGAAGGCGATCCCATCCTCGCCCTGGAAGCATCGGCAGACCCTTCTTTCTCGCTCAAGGACCTATACGCCTTCCCCAATCCGGCCAGGGCTGGAGCAAAACCCGTCATACACCTGGCCGTTGGCCTTGCCGACAGCGTATCCATCCGCATCTACGACGTTTCGGGACGGCATGTCCATGAGGCCGGCGTTGATAGGCCTCCGGCCATCATCAACGACGGCACGGGCCCCAAATACGCCTATGAATACGCTTGGGACGGTCATATCCCCAGCGGGGTCTATTTCTACACGGTAGAAGCCAAGAAGTCAGGACAGGGGAGCATACGCAAGGCCGGGAAGCTGGCAGTGGTGCGCTGACTGAAACATTCGCGGCCGAATGCGAAGGAATGGTTGAGCCAGAAAGGCGAAACCATGAAACCATGATTAGAACGACAAGACCTCTGGGAATTGAGCGAAAAGCGGCGGCGTTGGTCCTATGCCTGCTCGCCTCCACGTCCTGGGCTGACACAAGAACGGGAGCGGCGTTCCTTAAGATAGGCACCGGAGCGCGTCCAGAAGCCATGGGCGGGGCCTATACGGCTCTCTCGGACGACGTTAACGCCATGCACTACAATCCGGGCGGCCTATCGCTCGTAGAGCGCAGGGAGCTCGGCTTCACGCATACGCAATGGCTCTTGGGCTCGCAATTCGATTTCTTGGGCTTCGCGCAACCGACGCGCTTGGGCATGCTTGGGCTGGCCATGACGCGGCTAGGCACCGGGAGCCAGGAGGCGAGGGACGCGAATAGGCAGGCAACGGGCGGGTTCTCGGCGTCGGATAGCGCTTATGCGCTGGGGCTTGGGAGAAAGCTGGGGCATGGGGTCTTGGGTTATGGTTCCTTGAGCCTCGGCGCCAATGTCAAATATCTTCAGAGCAAGATCGGTTCCGACTCGGCCTCGACTTTCGCGCTGGACTTGGGGGCGATCCATAGGCTGGACGCGTTGCCGCTGTCCTTCGGGTTCTCGGTGCTGAATATGGGGCAAGGGATGAAGTTCATCAGCCAGAGGGACCCATTGCCGCTTACCTTCGCTCTTGGAACGGCCTACCGCCTGGGAGGGCTTTTGCATCTGGCACTGGATGTGCGGCATGAGCCCTATGATAAGCGCACCGAGGTGGGAGTGGGGACGGAGTACTCGGTGTTGCCCGTGTTCGCCGTGCGCGCGGGGTATGCCTCGCAAGCGGCGAGGGCGATAGGCTCCGCTTCGGCCGGCCCGGTGGGATTGGGTGGGCTTGGGGGAGGGTTCGGGCTCAAGCTTGGGAACTACCGGGCGGATTACACGTTCACGCCTTTCGGCGAGTTAGGCACTGTACAGAGGCTATCTCTGGGATCTCGCTTTTAAGACTCTAACCCTTAAAGCAAGGCTCGATATGAAGAACAAGAGACCCGCCGTCAAGAAGGCGCTGATCACCGGGATCACGGGCTCCGGCGGCTCCTACCTGGCCGAGCACATCGCCTCCCTCCCGGAAGGCGTCGAGGTCCACGGCATCGCGCGCTGGCACAGCACCACGGCCGCCGACAACCTGGCCCAGGTCCGCGACAAGGTCAAGGTCCACGAGTGCGACCTCTGCGACCTGAGCTCCGTGCTCACGGTGCTCCGGGAGGTCCGGCCGGACGCGGTTTTTCACATCGCCTCTCACGCCAACGTGCGCGCCTCCTTCACCACCCCGCTCGCCGTGCTCCAGAACAACATCATGGGAACGGCCAATCTCCTCGAAGGGATCCGCTTGGCGGGGATCGACCCCCTTGTGCAGATCTGCTCCACCTCAGAGGTCTACGGCCAGGTGCGCCCCGAGGAAGTCCCCATCACCGAGGAGAATCCCATGCGGCCCTCGAGCCCCTACGCCGTCTCCAAGGCGGCGCAGGACATGCTGGGGCTGACCTATTTCCGCTCCTATGGGATGCGCATCGTGCGCACCCGGATGTTCGCCTACATCAACCCGCGGCGCACCGACCTCTTCGCCACCTCCTTCGCCCGGCAGATCGCGCGCATCGAGGCCGGGCTGCAGGGTGAGCTCGTCCACGGCAATCTCGACTCGATACGCACGCTCATCGACGTGCGCGACGCCATGGAGTCCTACTGGGCGGCGACGATGAAAGGGGAGAGCGGCGAGGCGTATAACATCGGGGGCTCGAAGACCATCAGCGTCGGGGATTTCCTGAAGCTCCTTCTGCGCAAGAGCACGGCGAAGGTCCGCACGCGCCAGGACCCGGCCCTGCTTCGGCCCGCGGATGTGACCCTGCAGATCCCCTCGGTCAAGAAGTTCGAGAAGGCCACGGGCTGGAAGCCCAGGCGCTCCTTCGAAGACAGCGTGGACATGCTCCTCGCCCATTGGCGCGAGCGCACCCGCCGCGAAACCGCGGCCTGAGCTATCTCACCGCGTAGCGCTGCCGGGTGTAGAGCTCATCGGCCGTCTGGAAGAGGGCGGCGGCGTCCTTCTCCAGCTCCTCGTCCCCCTCCCCTTTCGGCGCGGGCGCCAAGAGCCGGGTCTCGGGGTCCAGGGAATAGAAGCCCGCCGTCTTATTGAGCCCCAGCACCACCAGACGCCCCTGGCGCAGCATGCCGATGTCCCGGTTGTGGTGCATGAGCGCGAACGCCGTCTTCGGGGCGATGCTCAGGAGGTCCCGGCCGAAGAAGACGCTCTCATAACCCGGGCCGAGCATGGCCAGGAGCGTCGGCCCCACGTCGATGGAAGAGCCCAGCGTCGACACCCGCCGCGACGAAGGGGAGTTC